>NZ_MEEL01000029.1:0-104531 GCF_001724435.1 Microbacterium sp. SCN 69-37 | reverse complement strand
TCGTCTTCTTCTCCACCGGGATCACTGGTGGTCTTCCCATGTCGAACTCTCCGCTCAGGACTCAATCAATGGTCCTGCCACAAAGTCTGACGCGCGACATCACCAACCTCGCTGCATAGAACATCTAGTGGAATGTACAACGACGCGAAACGGGTAGGCCGTGTTGCGCGACGAGTCGGCCGCAGCCACAGCACAATCCTCTCGATCAAGATGTCGGCGGGACCGCCGACCGGTGGGATGTCATCTGTAATGGCGGCGCGGAGGTTCTTGGTTGACGACGTCCGCCATCGTTCGACCGTCGTCCTATCAGAGAGGACCTCGAGGATGGCGACGGTCACGGGGTACAGCAATGCGCGGCCAAGGATCTCGCGGTCGTCGGCGCTCATGCCGCGCGTCAGTGGCGAGCCGTGCGGCCTGGTCAGGACTGCATTGTCGCGCACCATTTCCCACACTCGCGCGTGAAGTTGTGCAGAGACGCGGCCGACGGTAACCAACCGCCGGAACCTATGTTCCGCGTGTGCTTGAGCGGGATCGAGCGGAAGGACCGGCTGCGACGCGGGCGGGGTGCCTGGACCGGCCCACACCATCTGACCAGGATGCCGAAGGCACCAGTTCTCGCGATCATGTGGGATTTGCTCCACGCGTTCTCCTGCGCCGCAAAGCCGGCAGAGGAATCGCTCAGGATAAGTTCCCTCGGGGTCCGGCTGCGCGTGCCCCTTCAATCTTGCGTAGTGACCAGGGGGCCGCCCCGCGCCAGCTTCAACGATTGCCGCGGCTGCGCCATCGACGGCCCAGACACGGTTCAGGTAGGGCTGCGCCCGGGTGGTCAGTCCCCGCTCGGCGATCTCCAGCGGTACCCCCGCGGCTTCGCACTGGCGCCGCAGGTACGAGCGCGGCGACTCCAGCCTGTGCCACTTGGGGCGGACTGCCCAGGCGAGCTCACCGGTCACGCGGCCTCGTCAAGGTTTTCCTCGTGGAGGTCATCGAGAGTGATCTTGTGCCGGACCGGCGTCGTGTACCGCAAGTCATCCAGCACTGCGTACAGCCGCTGGCGTGTGACCCGTTCGTTCCTGCGGGCGGTATCGTCCAGGGTCGCGGCGACCAGCCGCTCGACGATCATTGCAAGAACGGAGAGCTGGCCGGCCGCAGCCTTATGGAGGACCGCCGCGTTGCGGGTTAGGAGCCCCGGAACGTGACCGCACAACGGGAGATTGCGGTCGAAGACAGCCACCCACCGATGCCAGAGCACTCGACCCTCGTCCGCTTTGAAATCGGTCTTGCGTAGCGTCACCATGTCGCACCGCATGCGGACTTGAAGCCCTTCTCTGCTTCCGAACGCCTTTCCCCCTCCCAGGTCGATGCCGACAAGGAGGACGGTGGCGGACGACTCGTTCTGCAGCGCTTTGATGACGCTGGAGGGTTCGCTACCGCCCAGTCGGTGGGCCTCGTCGATCACCAGCAGTTTGGTGCGATGAGTCTGCAGCATGTCGACCGCCATTTTGCGGAGTCTGTCGGTGTTCGCGTGAAGCGGCACCGAGACGGTGGGTGCGAGGAACTCGATGATCTGTGCGAGCAGTGCCTTGCCGGTGGAGTGGTCGGTCATCTCCGTCCACACCACCGGGACCTCCCCGCGGTCGACGTAGTCAGGATGGCGGGCGGCGTGCGACTGCTCAGTAGAGCGGGCGAGAAGTAGCGCCAACTCGGTCTTGCCGTAGAACATGGGCGCGGAGATCATCAGACCGCGGCGTGAGTTCTTTCGGCGCGGATTTGAGGCGATGAGCTTGGCCAGGATCCGGGCGCCGATGTCCTGCTCGGGTGTTGGCACACGCAGCGTGAGATGGAGGAAGTCGTCCCGGGCCTGATCGTACGCAGCTCGCTCGCTAGTCGGCAGGGTGGAGTACTCGGCGAACGACAGCGGGGGAGGTGAGGGCGGGAGAGCGGTGAACGCCTCACGCAGTCCGAGCAGGGTGGTCTTGCGCGCGTGGTGTAGCACCAAAGGTTCGACGATCACCTTCAGAACTCCTTCACCGTGACGATGTCGTACTCGGGCGAGTCCCAGTCGATGTCATCGACATCGGCGGGGTCGGTCCATCTGTCCAGGTCGATCGGCTCCGGTTCTGTCGCGCCGGCATCGGACATGTAGGGCGCGGTTGCGGCGGCGGCCTTGTCGCGGAGGTGGCGATTGCGGGCGCGCTTGTCACTGCGCTCCCGCCTCTCCATGACATCCAGGAGCTCCGTCCTCTTCGGGGTCTCGCCCGGTTCACCGGAGCCGAACCGTTCGACTAGCTTCACTGCGGCCTCGGCGGCCATCCACGCCGCCTTGTCGTCGAGCGCGGTGTCCCAGCACTCGATCCACTCGTCGGTTTCTGGGTGGCGCACCCAGACGGCGTTCGAGTTGTAGGGGTCGTAGCTGATGGCAAACTTTCGGGCGCGAGTCGAGCCTGCCGCCGCCCCGGTGAGTGAGCGGCCACGAAGGTCGGCCAATAGCGGTGAATCGTACGTGCGGTTGTTGAACTCGATGCCCTCGTTGCTGATGACGCGCGGTTTCGAGGGGAGCAGCGCGAAAAAGTCCTCCGCACGGAATGGCAACTGAACGCCAGGCCCGACTTCGAATAGCGCGGCGTACATCTGGTTCGGCGTCCACTCCCGCCCTGGGAATAGCGGTGACTTCAAGCCGCCGTGTTGTGTGTTCAGGTAGACGGTCGTGATCCATGTCTCGAATGCGAGTCGCACCGAGTCGAGCGTGAGTGTCGGAGCATCTCGCTTTCCGCGATTTGCGACTGAGTTGCCGGTAGCACCGGCGAGCCAAGTCGCGAATCCAGACGAGGTTGTGCCGAAGTTCCGTTCAACGTGGGGCTTCACGGTTGGGCTGTTGGGCGGAGCGAGCACCAAAGTGATCCCGAACGCGCGGCATGCAGCCTCGAACGTGGCTGAACGGTAGTCGGCGCCTCCGTCGATCGTGATCGCGTGGGGGAAAATCCAGGGAACGGCTAGCGAGTCGTCGTCGAGGTAGGGATTCACTCTCTTCATCAACTCGACGGGGAGAGTCGTCGAGCCGGATAGCAGTGCTGCTGCCGAGCCCGGAATCGCACGGCGCCCAACGATGGCGCGGGCTAGCAACAGCGCGTGATCGAAACCGCTCGGAGAATCCGCGTGGATCGCCCACGCCAACGGCACCCTGCTCGCGACGCAGAACAGCACCGTCGCGGTGGGGCGGAATACGTTGCCCTTGTCATCCCAGACCTGCACATCAAGCTTGGTCGAGTCGATCTCGCAGACCACGCCGAGCCCGAAAGCGTTGCCGGAGAAGTACTGACGGTTGGGGCTGTTGGAAGCCGTTCGTCGAGTGGTCGCCTTGTCAAAGCTGTATCGGCCAGCGTCGCGTTCGTTGATGTATCCCTGCAGGGAGTTGTCCTTGACAGCACAGATGGAGTCGCCGGGATACATCGCCTCAAGCATTCGACGGACGAGCACCGCACAGTGCCGCCTCGTCGTGGTCGGCATGTCCCTTCGATCGTCGAGCGCGCGGTCAATGACGGCAACCAAGCGCGGATCGGCCTTCGATATCGCCAGCCGTTTCTTGCTCTTGCGGTGCATCCGAGCGTCCAGGCCCGCCGCACCGTGAGCCTGGTACGCGCCCCAAAGGCTGTAGAGCGTACGTCGCGACCGCGCGAGCGACGTGCCCGCCATCTCGGCGACCTTCGAAGCAATCCGTTGCTCCTGGCTTGTTGCTCCCGGATCGTACGGCGGGCGCGGGCTCGCGGCGGTCGCGTCCATCGGAATTCCCCGGAACGCCTCAAGCAGATGTTTCTCCATGTCGCGCACGTCGGTAGGCCAGTCGCCGTCGCTCGGCCGCAGCGGAAAGTCGCCGTCGCGTCGCGCGCTTCCGGCGTACGAGAGCAGCTCAGGGACCGACAGGACCAGCCAGTCGTCGGCGGTGCCATCGCGCCGCAGCTTCGCTTCGGTGCCGCGACGGACTCCTTCCCATACCCAGGTCTCGCCATCGATCTGGACGGCATCGCCAAGTCGAAGTTTGTGGTCGTCATGCATCAGCCAACGTTCCTTCCAGGACGCGCTCCGAGGACGTGTAGACGGTTTCGCTACTGAAGGTCGCGGCGAGATCGAGCTCCAGAAGGCCGCGCCACGCGAGGTTGTCAACCCACGCGCAGGCCAGAGGAGGACAGTCTGGCGACACGATCCGGCAAAGCTCGCCGCGGGTTCGGCCGCCGCGGGCGGCATCCAGTATCAGTGCCTCGACCCTCGCGGCCGGTCTGCAGCGGTCGTGACGAGACACGGAGATGCAGTCGAGGTTCCGTGTCGCTTGTGGATCGTGCCCGGTTAGCACGCGGTATTGCCATCCGAGCGCGCTGCAGACCTTCGCCGTCTCGTCGAACTGGACACGGGCCTGGTCGTCGACGAGTCGGATAGGACGGACGTCGAACAACCCGTAGCTACCATCGGTGAACTGCGCCAGTAGATCGGGTACGTGCCAATGTCCGGACAGCCGCGATCCATGTCCGAACGCGATCGCCATCGGCTGTGCCCACAGTCGATCCACCTGACCGCCATAGTCCAGCCACAGCACCTCCCAGCGCTCCTCCTGCGACTCGCACCACACGTGGCTGCGCGAACGCTGCCAGTAGTAGAGAGCGCCGGTGAAGTAGTGCCGAACGCCCTTTGACGTGCGCACCAGCATTGGATCAATCGCGGACCAGTCTCGGTCGCCGAGGTCCCGACTGACGGGCGCAAACTCCTGGTGGATTGTGGAGTCGTGTTCGCTGATGCGCGACACCCAGTGTGCCTCGGTGCCAGCCGAACGGCGTCGGGTCGTGATCCGCTTCGCGATGTCGACCGGTCGCACCTGGATGCCTCCCACCGGGCCCGCAACGCTGCGCGCCTCTTGCTGATGCTCCCGCTGAGGAAGCTCAGCGGTCGGAGCCGCTTCGGCGTTTCGCTGCATTCAGTGCAACGGGAACAGGAGCCAGTGCAACGAAAGGGCCCCAAGTGCAACGAGAACGCGTTCCCGACAACGAGGGTATTGACGCCCGGTATCCACTGCCCTAACGTACAACCAAATGGTTGCACAAACTGAGTTGAGCGACGATGACACCGACCGGCTGTTCCACGCTCTCGCGGCGGCGACGAGGCGCGACATCCTGCGGCGCACCATCGTCGACGAGCAGTCGGTGTCGGCACTCGCCGCGGACTACGACATGTCGTTCGCCGCGGTGCAGAAGCACGTGGCCGTGCTGGAAGTGGCCGGCCTCGTCATCAAGCGCGCCGAGGGACGCGAGCGTCTCGTGCGCGCCGATCCCCGCATGATCGCCCGGGCCCGAGCGCTGCTCGCCCGTTACGAAGACCTCTGGCGTTCGCGGATCGACCGCCTCGACGCCCTGCTCGCTGAACCCCACGATCCCCGTCCCACGCAAGGAGACTGACATGCCCGTCCGCGACATCACGACCGACCCCGAGAACCTCACGATGACCCTCGTCGCGGATGCCGCGGCGCCCGTGTCCCGCCTCTGGGAGGCGTTCACGAACCCGCGCCAGCTGGAGCGGTTCTGGGGTCCTCCCGGGTGGCCCGCCACCTTCACCGCGTTCGATCTGCGCCCCGGCGGTCGCGTCGACTACCGGATGACGAGCCCGCAGGGCCAGCGCTCCGCCGGATCGTGGGAGGTGCTGAACGTCGACCCCGGACGCAGCTTCGAAGTCCTCGACTCCTTCGTCGGCGACGACGGCGAGAAGCTCGACGGCTTCCCCTCGATGCGCATGGTCTTCTCGTTCGAGGCGACCGCCGACGGCTCGCGACTCACCAACACCACCTACTTCACGTCGCTCGAGGCGCTCGAGCAGGTCGTCGCGATGGGGGCGATCGAGGGTTCGCGTCTGGCGATGAGCCAGCTCGACGCCGTGCTGCAGGACCTGCGGGCGTACGCGCAGGGCAAGGGCACTCGCACCGAACTCCTCACCGACCAGCACGTGCGCATCACCCGGCTCATCGAGGGTTCGCGCGAGCTCGTCTGGCGCGCTCACCACGAGCCGGAGCTGCTGCGTCGGTGGCTGCTCGGCCCCGACGGCTGGCAGATGGTCGAGTGCGAGGTCGGCGAGACCACCCGCTTCGTCTGGCAGCAGGGCGACGACGAGTCGACCCGGTTCGGGTTCGAGAGCGAGACCGTGCTCAGTGAGCCGATCTGGCGCGAGGTCTCCACCGAGCGGATGATCGGGATGCCGGGACCGGCGACGGTCAATGACCTGCAGCTCTACGAGGAGGACGGCGCGACCCTGCTGACGTTGCTGATCGAGTATCTCGACAAGGAGACGCGCGACATGGTCCTCGCCACCGGCATGACCGACGGCATGGAGACCTCGTACGCACGCCTGGAGGCGGTCGTCGCCGCCTGAGGGGTCGGGGCGTTTCGACTCGGCCGTCCTCGAGCGATCCGCGACGCAACTGCAAGGGATGCTGCCCGACACGCCGCGGCATCCCTTGTCCCTCCCCGCGTGTCGCGGCTACGGCCTTGCAGTTCGGATGGGGGCGGGGCGGGGCGACTCGACCGCGGTCAGTCGCCGAGCACGAGTCGGTAGCCCATGCCCTGCTCGGTGAGCAGATGCTGGGGATGCGCCGGATCGCGCTCGAGCTTCTTGCGGAGCTGAGACATGTAGAGGCGCAGATAACCCGAGTCGGCCACCTGGTCGGTTCCCCAGATGTCTCTCAGCAAGTTCTGCCGGGTCACGAGCGTGCCGGGATTGCGGGCCAGGAACTCGAGCATCCGCCACTCCGTCGGCGTCAGGTGCACGACCTCGTCGCCGCGGACGACCCGGGTGGCGGCGAGGTCGACCTCCACATCGCCGAAGCGCACGACAGGCGTGTCCACGGATGCCGCGGATGCCACGCCCCGCCGACGTGCGAGGGCGCGCAGGCGTGCGAGCAGCTCGTCGATCTGGAACGGCTTCGTGACGTAGTCGTCGGCGCCGGCATCCAGAGCCTCGACCTTGTCGGCCGAGCCCGTGCGTCCGGACACGACGAGGATCGGCAGGTCGGTCCACCCGCGCAGCGCGTGGATCACCTCGATGCCGTCCAGGCGCGGCATGCCGAGATCGAGCATGACGACGTCGGGGCGCGCCTGGGCCGCCGTGGCGATCGCGGCGGCGCCGTCGGGCGCGGCGATGACGTCGTAGCCGTGCGCGGCGAGGGTGATCCGCAGCGCCCGCACGAGCTGCGGATCGTCGTCGGCGACCAGGATCTTCACGATCTCATCCTCCCGCTTCGGCGACCGAGGGCGCGGCGAGAGTGGATGCCGCGGCATCCACCGGCAGCGAGACCACCATCGTCAGCCCCCCGCCGGGCGTGGTCTCGGGCGTCAGCGTGCCGCCCATGCCCTCGGTGAAGCCCTTCGACAGGGCGAGCCCGAGCCCGAGCCCCGTGGTGTTGTCGGTGTCGCCGAGCCGCTGGAAGGGAGCGAAGATGTCGTCCTGGCGGTCGGCGCTGACGCCCGGGCCGTGGTCGACGATCCGCAGCTCGACGGTCGAGCCGAGCCGGCTGGATGCGATGCGCACGCGCGTGCCGGGCGGCGCGTAGCGGCGCGCATTGGCGAGGACGTTGACGATGACCCGCTGCAGCAGCACGGGGTCGGCGCGCACCGCAGGAACGGTCTGATCGAGCGCGAGTTCGACGACGTCGGGTCCGATGCCCAGCTCATCGAGGGCCTCGAGCACTGCTCCCGCAAGGTCGACAGGGGAAAGCGAGACGGCGAGCACGCCCGCCTGCACACGGCTGACGTCGAGCAGATCGGTGACCAGCGCCGCGAGCGCGGCGAGCGACTCGTCCGCGGTCGCGACGAGCTCGTCGTGATCGGCGGCGCTCAGCGACGGCCCCGCCGCACGCAGGCCGCCGACGGCCGCGATGGCCGCGGCGAGCGGGCGGCGCAGGTCGTGACTGACCGCCGACAGCAGCGCCGTGCGCACCTGGTCGGTGGCGGCCAGGGCGTCGGCGGTGCGGGCCGTCTGCGTGAGCTCGCTGTGTTCCAGAGCTGCGGCGAGCTGGGCGGTGATGACATCGAGGAGGCGTCTTTCCGGGGCGCCGACATCGCCGCCGTGCAGCTCGAGCGTGGCGCGAGGGCCCCCCGCGGCATCCGTGCCGACGGGCACCACGATCGCCCGGCCGTCGCGCACCGGCTCGCCGTCGGTCGCCAGCACCTGCTGGGTGGATCCGTCTCCGGCCAGCAGGCGCGCCCCGCTCACGCCGAACGCCTCGCGGGTGCGGCTGACCAGGGCCGGGACGGCGCTCTCGCCGCGCAGCACGCTGCCCGACACCGTCGCCAGCAGCTCCGACTCGGCGGCCGCGCGCCGAGCACGGCGCGTGCGACGTGCGGCTTGATCGACGATCCAGCTCACCAGGATCGCGATGACGACGTAGAGCACGAGCGCCAGCGCATGCAGCGGGTTGTCGATCGTCACCGTGAAACGCGGATGGATGAAGAGGAAATCGAGCGTCAACCCCGACAGCACCGCCGCGAACAGCGCCGGCCAGATGCCGCCGATCAATGCCACGACGACCACGAGCAGCTGGTACGAGAGCACGTCGGAGGTGATCGTCTCCTCGTTGGAGGTCGCGAACAGCAGCCACGACAGCAGCGGCCCGCCGGTGAGCGCGACGACCAGCCCCAGGATGCGCCGGCGCCAGCCGAGCGCCCCGCCCGTCACGCGCGGCAGATGCAGCGTTCCGCCCGCGGCGGCGTGGGTGACGATGTGCACGTCGATGTCGCCCGACTCGCGGATGACCGTGGCCCCGATGCCCGGGCCTGTGAACGCCGCGCCGAGGCGGCTACGGCGGCTGGCGCCCAGCACGAGCTGCGTCGCGTTGACCGACCGCGCGAACTCGACGAGGGTCCGCGGCACGTCCTCGCCGATCACCTGGTGGTAGCTGCCGCCGAGCGACTCGACGAGTGCGCGCTGGGCAGCGAGGGCTCCGGGAGCGGCGGCACGCAGCCCCTCCTGCGTCGTCACGTGCACGGCGAGCAGCTCGCCGCCGGCAGCACGCGCGGCGATGCGCGCCCCGCGCTGCAGCAGCGTGTCGCCCTCCGGGCCGCCGGTGAGGGCGACGACGACGCGCTCGCGCGCCTGCCACGCCCCGCGGATGCCGTGCTCCTCGCGGTAACTCTGCAGCGCGCTGTCGACCTCGTCGGCGAGCCACAGCAGCGCGAGTTCGCGCAGGGCCGTGAGGTTTCCGAGGCGGAAGTAGTTCGACAGGGCGGCATCGATCCGCTCCGCGGGATACACCGCGCCGGCGGCGAGGCGATCTCGCAGCGACTGGGGTGCGAGGTCGACGACCTCGATCTGGTCGGCGGCGCGCACCACGGCATCCGGTACCGTCTCGCGCTGCGTGACCCCGGTGATCTGCGCGACCACTCCGCCGAGCGAGGCGATGTGCTGGACGTTGACGGTCGTGATGACGTCGATACCGGCGGCCAGCAGCTCTTCGACGTCCTGCCACCGCTTCTCGTTGCGGGAGCCGGGTGCGTTGGTGTGGGCGAGCTCGTCGACGAGCGCGATCTCCGGATGCCGATCGAGCAGGCCGTCGAGGTCGAGTTCGTCGAGCTCGACCTCGCGGTGGCGCAGACGCCGGCGTCCGAGCGTGGGCAGGCCTTCCGCGCGCGCCGAGGTCGCCGCACGGCCGTGGGTCTCGACGATGCCCACGACGACGTCACGACCGTCGGCGAGCAGGCGATGGCCCTCGGACAGCATCTCGTACGTCTTGCCGACGCCGGGCGCGGCTCCGAGCAGCACCCGCAGACTGCCGCGCTTCATGCGTTCACCCTAGTTCTCCTGCCGCCCGCCCGAACGGCAAGGGATGCCCGGCGACGCGCCGTGGCATCCCTTCCGGGGGCGGCGTGTCGGCGCGTAGACCTTGCAGTTGGGGTGCGGTCCGCGGCCCGGACGGGGCTCCCGCCGTAGGCCCGACCCGACCTGCCCGACCTGCCCGACCTGCCCGAACCGGCCAGACCGACCCGACGAGACCGACCCGACCCGGCCACCGCCACCTGCCCGAGCTGAACCAACCGCAACCGACCCGAACTGCAAGGGATGCCGGGGGGCACGCCGTGGCATCCGTCGCACCGGCGGCGTGTCCCGGCGTCGACCTTGCAGTCCGGTTGCTCCCGCGAGTTCCGACTCGGCCCCGCTCGTTGAGCGACGCAGCGCGTCGAAGCGCCGCTTGCCGCCGTCCCGCACGCGTCAGCGTCCGAGGGCGTCGAGGGCGATGTTCAGCTCGAGCACGTCGACGCGGGGCTCGCCCAGGAAGCCGAGGTCCCGCGCCGTGGTGTGCTGATCGACGAGCGCCGTCACCACGGCCGGGTCGAGGCCGCGCGCCGCCGCTACGCGGGCCACCTGCAGCTTCGCGTACGCCGGCGAGATGTGCGGGTCGAGCCCGGAACCGGATGCCGTGACGGCATCGGCGGGGATGTCGCCCACCGGCACGCCGTCCGCCGAGGCGATCGCGGCCTGGCGCTCGCCGATCGCGGTCACGAGGTCGCGGTTCTCGGGCCCGAGGTTCGAACCGCTCGAGGCCGTGCCGTCATAGCCGCTGCCCGCGGCCGATGGCCGCGACTGGAAGTACTGCGGGAGGGCTGCGCCGTCGGCATCCGTGAAGGACTGGCCGATCAGCGCACTGCCGACGACCTGACCGCCGGCGTCGCGCACGAGCGAGCCGTTCGCCTGCGCGGGAAGGGCCAGCTGGCCGATGCCCGTGATCACGGCCGTGTACGCGATGCCGAGCACGGCCGTGGCGACGAGCATCGCACGGGCGGCGACGCCGAGGTGGCGGGCATATGTACGGGTGGAGGTACGGGTGGACATGACGATGCCTTTCGAGAACCCGGCTCAGAAGCCCGGGAGAAGGCTCACGACGAGGTCGATGAGCTTGATGCCGACGAAGGGGGCGATGACGCCGCCCAGGCCGTAGATGAGGAGGTTGCGCCCGAGGATCTGCGAGGCGCTCGCCGGCCGGTACGCGACGCCCTTCAGCGCCAGCGGGATCAGGACGACGATGATGATCGCGTTGAAGATGATGGCGCTGGTGACCGCCGACGCGGGCGAGTGCAGCTGCATGAGGTTCAGCGCCGCGAGTCCGGGGAAGACGCCCATGAACATCGCCGGGATGATCGCGAAGTACTTCGCGATGTCGTTGGCGAGAGAGAACGTCGTCAGCGCTCCACGGGTGATGAGCAGCTGCTTGCCGATCCGGACGATGTCGATGAGCTTCGTCGGGTCGGAATCGAGGTCGACCATGTTGCCGGCCTCCTTCGCGGCGGAGGTGCCCGTGTTCATCGCGACGCCGACGTCGGCCTGCGCGAGCGCGGGGGCGTCGTTGGTGCCGTCACCGGTCATCGCGACGAGCGCGCCGCCGGCCTGCTCGCGCTGGATGAGCGCCAGCTTGTCTTCGGGGGTCGCCTCGGCGAGGAAGTCGTCGACGCCCGCCTCCGCGGCGATCGCCCGCGCGGTGAGCGGGTTGTCGCCCGTGATCATCACGGTGCGGATGCCCATCGCGCGCAACTGCGTGAACCGCTCGGCGAGGCCCTCCTTGACGACGTCCTTCAGGTGCACGGCGCCGAGCGGAACTCCTCCAGTTCGGGGGTCGAGCGTGGCGACCACCAGCGGGGTTCCGCCGGACTGGGCGATGGCGTCGGTGAATTGGAGGAGTTCGGCGCGCTGCTGCGGCGCCACGGGCTGCCCCTCCGCCTCGAGCCAGGCGAGCACGGCGGATGCCGCACCCTTGCGCACCTGCGTGCCGTCGGCCAGGTCCAGACCGCTCATGCGCGTCTGTGCGGTGAACGGCACGGGAGTCGATCCCTCGGGTGCGGCGGGGGCGACCCCCTGAGTCGCGGCGAGTTCGACGATCGACACACCCTCGGGAGTCGGGTCGGCGAGCGACGACAGCACGGCCGCGCGGGCCAGCTCGTCGCCGTCGACACCGGTGAGCGCGGCGAAGGCGCTCGCGCGGCGGTTGCCGTAGGTGATCGTTCCGGTCTTGTCGAGCAGCAACGTGGTCACGTCGCCGGCGGCCTCGACGGCGCGGCCCGACATGGCGAGCACGTTGTGCTGCACGAGGCGGTCCATGCCGGCGATGCCGATCGCCGACAGCAGCGCGCCGATCGTCGTCGGGATCAGGCACACCAGCAGCGCGACGAGCACAGGGATGCTGACGGGGCTCGCCGCGTACGAGGCGATCGGGTTGAGCGTCAGCACGACGATCACGAACACGATCGACAGGCTGGCCAGCAGGATGCCGAGGGCGATCTCGTTGGGGGTGCGCTGACGGTTCGCGCCTTCGACGAGCGCGATCATGCGGTCGACGAAGGTCTGGCCCGGCTGGGAGGTGATGCGCACGACGATGCGGTCGCTGAGCACGCGGGTGCCGCCGGTGACGGCGCTACGGTCGCCGCCGGACTCCCGGACGACGGGCGCCGATTCGCCGGTGATCGCGGACTCGTCGACCGTGGCGATGCCCCAGATCACGTCGCCGTCGCCGGGGATGAGCTCGCCGGCCGACACGACCACGACGTCGTCGAGGGCGAGCTCCGAGGAGGCCACGTCGTCGGTGGCGGCAGCTGTGCCCGCGGCATCCGTGGCGGCGTCGTAGGCGCGCACCCGGTGCGCGACCGTCGCGGTGCGGGTCGTGCGCAGGGCCTGCGCCTGCGCCTTGCCGCGGCTCTCGGCCACCGACTCGGCGAGGTTGGCGAACAGCACGGTCAGCCAGAGCCAGACGGCGATGCCCCAGGTGAAACCGGCCGGCACGGGCGTGCCGCCCGAGTTCTGTGGGCCGCCGAGGAAGGGTTCGGCGATGGCGATGGCGGTGGTGAGGGCCGCGCCGACCCACACGAGGAACATGACGGGGCTGCGCCACAGCTCGGCGGGGTTGAGTTTGCGCAGGGCCCCGGGAAGGGCGCCGACCAGCTGCGTCCAGCCGAACGCGCGGCGGGTGGGAGCGGGCGACGACGCGGCGTCGTCACCGGCGGGTTGCGGACGGTCGAGGACCGGAGCGGACGTGTTCATGTCAGGAGAGACCTTCTGCCAGGGGACCCAGCGCGAGAACGGGGAAGTAGGTGAGAGCGGTGATGACGACCGTCACGACCGCGAGCAGGCCGACGAACTGCGGGCGATGCGTCGGGAGGGTGCCGGCGGTGGCGGGCACGCGCTCCTGCGCGGCGAGCGAGCCGGCCAGGGCGAGCACGAGCACGATCGGTACGAACCGCCCGAGCAGCATCACCACCCCGAGCGCCGTGTTGAACCAGGGCGTGTTGGCGGTGAGCCCGGCGAAGGCCGAGCCGTTGTTGTTCGCGGCCGACGTGAACGCGTAGAGGACCTCGGTCATGCCGTGGATGCCGGGATTGAGGATCGACGTCGCCTCGACATCGGCCCGCACGGCGGGGATGCCGAAGCTCAGTGCCGTCCCCGCCAGCACCAGGGTCGGAGTCACCAGGATGTAGAGGCTCGCGAGCTTGATCTGGGTGGGGCCGATCTTCTTGCCGAGGTACTCGGGGGTGCGACCCACGAGCAGTCCGCCGACGAACACGGCGATGATCGCGAGCACGAGCATGCCGTACAGGCCCGACCCGACACCGCCGGGGGCGACCTCGCCGAGCATCATGTTCAGCAGCGGAATCATGCCGCCGGTGGCGGTGTACGAGTCGTGCATCGAGTTCACGGCGCCGGTCGAGGTGAGGGTCGTCACGGCTGCGTACAGCGCCGAGCCGACGATGCCGAAGCGTTGCTCCTTGCCTTCCATCGCGCCGCCCGCGAGCTGCGGGGCGGTGCCGTGTCCGGCGACCTCGAGCGCGCTCACCGCGGCGATCGACGCGATCGCCAGCGTCGACATGACCGCGAGGATCGCGTAGCCCTGACGGTTGTCGCCGACCATGCGGCCGAACGTGCGGGGGAGCGAGATCGGGATCACGAGGATCAGCAGCAGCTGGAACAGGTTCGTCCACGGCGTCGGGTTCTCGAAGGGGTGCGCGGAGTTCGCGTTGAAGAACCCGCCGCCGTTGGTGCCGAGCATCTTGATCGCCTCCTGCGAGGCGACCGGTCCGCCCGGGATCGACTGCGTCGCTCCGGTGAGCGTGTGCGCGTCGACGAAACCGTTCAGGTTCTGGATCACGCCGCCGGCCAGCAGCACGACGGCGGCGATCACCGCCATCGGCAGCAGCAGTCGGCCGAGGCCACGCGTGAGATCGACCCAGAAGTTGCCGATCGTGCTCTGCCCGCGCCGCGCGAAGGCGCGCACGAGCGCGATCGCGACGGCGATGCCGACGGCGGCCGAGACGAAGTTCTGCACCGTGAGGCCGGCGAGCTGCACGAGGTAGCCCATCGTTGCCTCGGGGGAGTACGACTGCCAGTTCGTGTTGGTGACGAAGGATGCCGCGGTGTTGAACGCCAGGCCCTCGGGCACGGCCGGCAGCCCGAGCGAGGCCGGCAGCAACGCCTGCAGGCGCTGGAGCGCGTAGACGAAGAGCACGCCCATGAGTGAGAAGGCGAGGACGCCCCGGGTATAGGCCTGCCAGGTCTGTTCGCTGCGCGGATCGACCCCGATGAGGCGGTAGACGACCCGCTCTGCGACGGCATCCTTCTCACCCGTGAAGATCCGGAACATGAGATCGCCGACCGGGCGGTACAGCAGCGCGAGCAGCAGGACGAGGGTGGCGATCTGGAGCACGCCGAACCAGATGTCGGCCGAATCGACGCCCATCAGAAGCGTTCCGGTTTCACGAGGGCGACGACGAGGTAGACGACGCTGGCGATGCCCAGCGCGGCGCCGATGATCGAGAAGACGTCCATCAGAGTCGCTCCGCCCCCTTCACGACGAGGGCGACGATCGCGAACACCGCGACCGTCACGACGACGTAGATCACATCGAGCACAGCAACTCCCGGACACTGACCGCGCTCCGACGTCGGCGCGGGCGCCCACCATGGGCACGGCATCCGATCCAACTCCTGCGCGGCGGCCGCTTCCGGCGTCCTTACGGTTTCCCTACGGCCCGGCGGGCGGTCCTCACGGCACGCTCACGTCGCCGACGGCGGTGGGGCGTTTCGACTCGCTGCGGTCACGGGGGCCGGCGTGGTCGGCTGGCTCGCGGTGATCGGCATCTTGCTGCTGTTCACGGCGGCGCTGACGTGGGTGGCGGTGATCGCGGGGTTGACGGCGAAGACCGTGGATGGCGCGAGCGCCTTCAGCTATCCGCTGATCTTCCTGCCGTTAATCAGCTCCGCCTTCATGCCGACCGACTCCATGCCCGCTCCGGTCGCCTGGTTCGCACAGAACCAACCGGTGACCCCGATCGTCGAGACGATCCGTGCTCTGTTCGCGGGCACGCCGGTTTCGGGTCAGATCTGGGTGGCCCTCGCGTGGTTGCTCGGCATCCTCGTCGCCGGTGAGGTCAGGCGAGGGGCGAATCAGTCGCCATCGACTCCGGCGCTCACGCCGGCGTCGGCATCCGCGGCCGCGCGCTGCTCGGGCGTGAGCCGCCGGCGCTGCGCCTTCGACGGTCGGATCGCCGGCACGTCGCCGACGATCGGCACCGGCGTCCGGTACAGGTGCACGCCGTAGCGCGCGACCAGACCGATGAGCACCATCAGCTTGTTGCGCGGACCGAGCAGGCTCGTGATGTGGACGAAGAGCCACGTCAGCCAGCCGAACGAGCCGGTGAGGGCGACCGTCTTGCGCAGGAGCGGAATCTTCGAGAGGAAGCGCAGACGGTGCAGCCCGGGAAGGTTGGCGATGCCGGGCAGCTCGCCGATGGCGGCGCGACGGCCGATGATCGCCAGCTGTCCCTTGTCGTAGTACGAGAACGGCTGCGTCGGCTGTCCCGCGATCAGGCGGACGATCTGGCGGGCGACGTGCTCACCGCCCTGGATCGCCGGCTGTGCCAGCTGAGGCAGGTCCTGCGGCGCGATCGCGACGTCGCCGGCGGCGAAGACTCCCGGCAACCCCACGACCTGCAGATCCTCGCCGACGCGGATGCGGTCGCCCTTGTCCAGCGGCAGGCTCCAGTCCCGCACCTCCTCATGCGGTGCGACGCCCGTCGCCCACACGGTGAGATCGGACGGCAGCACCGTGCCGTCCGAGAGCACGACGGCATCCGGTCGCACCTCGTCGACGCCGGAGCCGAGGCGCAGCTCGACGTCGCGGCGGCGCAGCTGGGCGGCCGCATAGTCGCGGAGCTTCGGGATGAACGGCTTGAGGATCTCGCTGCGCTGCACGAGCGTGATGCGGAACGCATCGCCGTCGAGCTCGGGGTACGCCGGCTCGAGGCCCTGGTCGCGCAGCTCGGCGAGGGCACCCGCCATCTCGATGCCGGTCGGCCCGCCGCCGATCACGACGACCGAGAGGCCCTTGGTGCGCTCGCCCTGCACGGCGACGCGCTCCAGCCGTGTGAAGAGGGCGTCACGGATCGCGATCGCCTGCGAGCGGGAGTAGACCGCGAAGGAGTTCTCCTTCGCGCCCGGCGTGCCGTGATACGCCGTCGTCACCCCGTTGGCGACGAGCAGGTAGTCGTAGGACATCTCCTGACCGTCCAGCAGACGCACCGTGCGGGCATCCGTGTCGATCTCCATCAGGTGCTCGTGCACGACGTCGAGGTTGGGCTGGCGCACCCGCAGACTGCGGAGGAAGTGGGTGACGTCGCCCGGGTTCAGACCGCCTGTGGCGACCTGGTACAGCAGCGGCTGGAACGTGTTGTAGACGCGGCGGTCGACGAGCGTCACCCGCACGTCGGCGTGACGCAGGGCTCGCGCGGCGCTGATGCCGGCGAAGCCGCCGCCGATGATGACCACGTGCGGCCTCGCGTCGCGCGTCGGGTTCGTCGAGTCGTCGGGAGCCTGCGATGCGGATGCCGTCATAGCCGCAGATTACCGCGACCACGTGACAGACCCCTGTCCCTCGCGGCCGATGCGGGGGTGGGAGAATAAGGGGATGAGCCCTTCCGACGACCGCCGCATCGAGACCGCGCAGGTGCGCCGCAGCCCGCGGTACACGGTTTTCCTGCTGGCGGGCGCGTTTGTCGGCATCCTGGCCGCTCTCGTGCTCACGTTCGCCTTCGGCGGTGACAACGAGAGTGCGAGCACGGGGGTCTCGTACTCGACGACGCAGGTCTTCGGGTTCATCTGCCTGTTCGCGATCCCGATCGGCGTCGCCGTCGGCGGCGTGGTCGCGCTCGTTCTCGACCGCTCGCTGGCACGTCGTGCCCATGAGGTGCGCGTCGAGCGCGAGGTCATCACGATCGACGACGCAGAGTAGCCGCCCGGCGCTCGCCCCGGAGTCGCCAGCGGCAGGCAATCTGCCCAGAACAGGCCGATCAGCCGCGCAATGGCCTGCCCCCGGCAGATTGCCTCTGCTCGGTCGAGCCGGGGATGCCGCGAGCGCCGGATGCCGCCGCTCCCGGATGCCGCCGCTACGCGATGTCGGCGATGATCGGCGCGACCGCGGCGTCGAAGGCGGCGATGTCGCCGCGCAGGCCGTCGGTCACCGCGATCGTGAGCGCCCCGATCCACCAGACGCCGCGCTGCGTGAACGGCAGCACTTGGACGTTGAGTTCGAACGAGTGCGCGCGCCGTCCCACGACGCGTTCGTGTTCGGCGATCGCGCTGGCATAGGCGCGGTACGACGCACCCGTACCCAGACGCGACCGATAGCGCTGATGCTCGGCGCGGGCGTAGGCCACGGCATCCGTCCCGTGCGGGGCGATCGCATCGGCGAGCTCGTCGAAGCCCTCGACCGGGAGCGCCACCACCGTCTCGAACCCGTCGATGAGCTCGAGGGGCACGGGAGAGGGATTGGCCTGCGGCTCGACCGTCAGATCCCAGTACGCGCGCCACTGACGCTCGATCGCCGAACGGTCGTCGTACTCGCTGATCGGTGCGCTCAGGGGAGGGATTCCGCGCAGGTGCGGAAGCTCCTCCGGAAAGCGGATGCCGAGGACCTGGCGCAGATACAGCGCGACGAGCACCGGAAGCGTGGCGTCCTCGCGGACGATCCACTCCGGTGCTTCCGCGGCTGCCATGTCGCCATCCTAGGGACAGCGCTCGGCGCGGCGACAGGGTGCGATCGGCGCCTCTGCGCCGACGGTCCGCGCGTCCCGCCCCTGCCGGTAGGCTGTTCGCGTGGCAGAAGCCCCACAGAATCCCTATTCCGAAGCCGGCGTCGACACCGCGGCGGGAGATCTCGCCGTCGAACTGATGAAGTCGGCTGTTCGTCGCACCCACGGGCCCGAGGTGCTGGGCGGTGTCGGCGGGTTCGCCGGCCTGTTCGACGCCTCGGCGCTGCAGTCCTACGAGAAGCCCCTGCTGGCCACCTCGACCGACGGCGTGGGCACCAAGGTCGCGATCGCGCAGGCGATCGACAAGCACGACACGATCGGCCAGGACCTGGTCGGCATGGTGGTCGACGACATCGTGGTGGTGGGCGCGAAGCCCCTGTTCATGACGGACTACATCGCGTGCGGCAAGGTCTTCCCCGAGCGCATCGCCGACATCGTTCGCGGCATCGCCTCCGGCTGCGAGCAGACCGGCACGGCGCTCGTCGGCGGCGAGACCGCCGAGCACCCGGGCCTGCTCGGCGTCAACGACTACGACGTCGCCGGAGCGGCCACCGGCGTCGTGGATGCCGGCGACGTGCTCGGCGCCGACCGCGTGCGCGCCGGCGACGTCGTGCTGGCCCTGGCCTCCAGCGGAGCGCACTCGAACGGCTACTCGCTCATCCGCCACATCGTCGCGGGCAAGGGCATCAGCTACGGCGCCCCGGCCGCCGACTTCGGTCGCACGTGGGGTGAGGAGCTCCTCGAGCCCACGCGCCTGTACACGCTGCCGCTGCTGAACGTGCTCACCGCGCTGCCCGGCGCCGTGCACGCGCTCAGCCACGTGACCGGTGGCGGTATCGCCGCGAACCTCGCTCGCGTGCTGCCGCCGCAGGCGTGGGTCGAGGTCGACCGCTCGACGTGGTCGCCCAGCCCCGTGTTCCGCGTGCTCGCCGATCTCGGCGGGCTGCGTCTGGAAGACACCGAAGGCACGTGGAACCTCGGCGTCGGTTTCGTCGCCGTCGTCGCGCCCGAGAAGGCGGATGCCGCGGCATCCCTCCTGTCGGACGCCGGTATCGCGACGTGGCAGGTCGGCGTCGTCCAGGAGGGTGCGCGCCCGGAGGGCCACTTCGAGCAGGGCGCCAAGGGCGTGGACGGCGGCGCCGTGCGTCTCGTCGGCGCGTATTCATCAGCCGTCTAGGTTCATCGGCTGCCGAGGTTCATCAGCCACCTCGGCGCAGAAACGGATTGAGCAACACCACATGTGCGGAATCGTCGGCGTTGTCGGACAGGGCCCGGTCAATCAGGACATCTACGACTCGCTGCTGCTGCTGCAGCATCGCGGGCAGGACTCGACGGGTATCGCGACGGCCGAGACCAGCGGCGTCTTCCACCTGTTCAAGGCCAAGGGACAGGTGCGCGAGGCGTTTCGCACCCGCGACATGCGCGCCCTCTTGGGCAACATCGGCCTCGGACACGTGCGCTACGCCACGAAGGGCACCGCGTCGAGCGAGGAAGAGGCGCAACCGTTCTACGTCAACGCCCCCTACGGCATCGTCCTGGTACACAACGGCAACCTCACCAACACGCGTGAGCTGACGCAGGAGCTCTTCAGCAAAGACCGCCGTCACCTCAACACGAGCTCCGACACCGAGCTGCTCGTCAACGTGCTCGCCAACGAACTGCAGTCTTCGATCTCCGGGCTCGAGCTCGACCCAGCGCAGGTGTTCCAGGCGGTCACGCGGGTGCACGAGCGCGTCGAAGGCTCGTACGCGACCATCGCGTTGATCGCCGGGTACGGTCTGCTCGCGTTCCGCGACCCCTTCGGCATCCGTCCCCTCATCCTCGGCACGCGCCCCGCGGTGGATGCCGAGGGAGCCCCCACCGGCCGCTACGAGTGGATCGTCGCGTCCGAGTCGCTGGTGCTGGAGAACGGCGGCTTCGAGGTCGTCCGCGACGTCGAGCCCGGCGAGGCCGTGTTCATCGACGTCGAGGGCAACCTTCACACCCAGCAGTGCGCGACGAACCCGCAGCTGGTCCCGTGCTCGTTCGAGTACGTCTACCTCGCCCGTCCCGACTCGATCATGAACGGCATCTCGGTGTACGAGGCGCGGCTGCGGATGGGGGAGCGCCTGGCCGACACGATCGCGAAGTACACCCCCGCCGGCACGATCGACGTCGTCATGCCCATCCCCGACAGCTCGCGACCGGCGGCCATGCAGGTTGCGCGCAAGCTCGGCATCGAATACCGCGAGGGCTTCTACAAGAACCGCTACGTCGGTCGCACGTTCATCATGCCCGGCCAGGCGGTGCGCAAGAAGAGCGTGCGGCAGAAGCTCAACGCGATGTCGAGCGAGTTCAAGGGCAAGAACGTGCTGCTCATCGACGACTCGATCGTGCGCGGGACGACGTCCAAGGAGATCATCCAGATGGCCCGGGATGCCGGGGCCAAGACGGTCACGTTCGCCTCAGCCGCCCCGCCGGTGCGCTACCCGCACGTCTACGGCATCAACATGCCCTCGCGTCACGAACTCGTCGCGCACGGCCGCACGATCCCCGAGATCGCCGAAGAACTCGGTGCCGACTACATGGTCTATCAGGAGATCGACGACCTGAAGGCCGCGATCCTCGAGGGCTCGACCGACGTCCAGGACCTCGACATGAGCTGCTTCGACGGGCGCTACATCACCGGCACCGTCTCGGACGAGTACCTCGCCTGGGTCGAAGGCACGCAGGAGAGCTGACCCGGGACTTTCCCCCGTCCTGCCCCGGCGCCGATACGGTAGTCCAACACCTTCGCCCGTCCGCGACAGCTCGATGAGAGTGAGTGCAGCGATGAACAACCGATCCGGTGAACCCGCGACTCGTGCTCAGAGACTGGCCCGCGGCCTCACGAAGGCGCTCGGTGCCGTGGCGGACGTCGTCGGAAGGCTCGCCCGAGCCCTCTCCGGCCGGTACTGACCGTCGGCCGCGCGCGGCGTTTCGACTCGGCGCCGTGCGCCTCGCTCAACGAGCGGTGGCGCTGCCCCCGATCGTTGAGCGGCGGTGGTGCTGGCCCCGGTCGTTGAGCGAGCGGAGCGAGTCGAAACGTGCTGCGCCCCGCGCCCTAGGGTGGATCGGGTGACCGATCCCCGCCCCCGCTCCCTCCGGCGGGGCCGGCTCCTCGCGCTCGTCGGCGTCGTGCTCGTCGCGTTCTCCCTGCGTTCGGCCGTCGCCGCGCTGTCGCCGATCATCTCGGAGGTGCAGGCCGACTTCGCCGTGCCGACATGGGTGGCCGGTCTCATCGGCACCGCGCCACCGGTCTGCTTCGCCGTCTTCGGCATCGTGACCCCGATCCTCGAGCGCCGGTTCGGGCTGGAACGGCTGGCGGCGGCATCCATGCTCATCGTCACCTCCGCCCTCATCGCGCGTTCCCTCGCGGGGGATGCGGCCACGCTGCTGCTGGCGACGACGGTTCTGTTCGCCGCCGTGGGCGTGGGCAACGTCGTCCTGCCGCCGCTGATCAAGACGTACTTCCCCGATCGCGTGGGCACGATGACCGCGCTGTACTCCGCTCTTCTCGCGATGGCCGCGTTCGTGCCGCCGCTGGTGGCGGTGCCGGTCGCGGATGCCGCGGGCTGGCGGTTCTCGCTGGGCATGTGGGCGATCCTCGCGCTTCTGGCGGTCGTGCCCTGGGTGACGCTGGTGGCGCGCGCGAACGTCGCCCGCGCGCAGGCGCCCGTCACCGTGGATCTCGACGCCCCCGCGCCCGGGGTGTTGGGACGTCTGCCTCGGCTGGCGCTCGCGTGGGCGCTGGCCGGGACCTTCGGCATCTCCGCGGCGAGCGTCTACGCGTGCTTCGCCTGGCTGCCGGTCGTTCTCGTCGACATCGCCGGCGTCTCGCACGCCGAGGCCGGCGCGCTGCTGTCACTGTTCGGTGCGATGGGCTTGCCGTGGTCGATCATCGTGCCGATCCTGATCACCCGGTGGCGTCGGGTCGGCGTCGTGTACGCCGCCGCTCTGATCGCGGGGCTGACGGGGGTGGCCGGAATGCTGATCGCGCCCGCCGCGGCCACGATCCTCTGGGTCGTGCTGCTCGGTACCCCTCAGGCGTTGTTCCCGGCGGTACTGGTGCTCATCCAGCTGCGCTCGCGCACGCACGAGGGCTCCGTCGCGCTCAGCGGCTTCGCGCAGAGCGTCGGCTACGGCATCGCCGCGCTGTTCCCGCTCATGTTCGCCGTCGTCCACGAGCTGACCGGACAGTGGCAACCGGTGCTCATCGTCTTCGGCCTGCTGTTTCTCGCGACGATCCCCACCGGCCTGATCGTGACGAGACCGCGCACGATCGAGGACGAGTGGGAACACCGTCACGGAACGTGGTGAGCGCCTCTCAGCGCGCGAGCGACTCCCGACGCGTCAGGCTGTCTCCAGCTCGTCCTCGTCGTCGGCATACTGATCGGCCCACTTGTCGACGTACGGGTCTTCCTCGTGGTGTCCGAGCTCCTTTTCGAGCGCGGAGTAGTTCACGTTATAGGTGTCGTACTTCAGCTCGCGAGCGATTTTGGTGTGCTTCGCTTTCTGACGGCCACGCCCCATGCGAGACCCCCTCATTTCTGAGTCACGGACGATGCGGGTTTCCCGCATTTCGTCCGGCGCATTCACGATGCGATTGACGATCCGGCTTCCTGCCGGGAAGAGTAGCATTCAGAATAACACGGTGCCCCCGGCGCCTCGCGGTGCGGGGGAGGACGGGGAGTGTCGCATGGCCGAGACAGACGAGAGCGCGGTTCCTCAGCGAGCGGTGATCGTGGGCGCGATTCCCGATCAGCCGACGCGCGTCCTGAAGGAAGCCGCCCGCTACGCGAAGCTGTTCTCGGCACCGCTGATCGTCGCGCACGTCGACGTCACACGCTTCGTCACGTACGAGGACCCCGACGGCTACATGCACACCGCGCCGATCGACATCGACCTCGCCATCGGGGAGGCGCAACTGAGTGCGGTCACCAGCGCCGCGGCATCCGTCCTCGACGCCTCGGGCGTCGACTGGAGCGTCACCCAGCTCGTCGGCGACCCGGCTCTGGCGATCAAGCACCTCTCCGAGAAGGCGCAGGCGCGCCTGATCGTCGTCGGCACGCGCCGTCGCGGGTTCGGCGAGTCGGTGCGCGAGTTCTTCACGGGGTCGGTCGCCGCTCGTCTCGCCCACCGCCAGTCACGCTCATGCTGAACCTGGTTCAGCATCCCGCCCCCCCCCGCGAGCCGCTACGAACTCGCCGAGCCGCCATCCTTTGACGCGCCGGAACGTGGCGGCTCGGCGGAAAGATAGCGGCTCGGCGGAGAAGGCGAGAGCGGACGGGCCCGTGCGTCAGCGGAGTGCGCGGGTCAGGGCGGCCAGGGTGTCGTCCAGCGCGCGCGACAGGTCGTCGACGACGTCGGCCGCGAGTTGTCCGCCGTGGGCCAGATGCGTGCGCAGGTCGGCCCGCACGGTCGCGCGGAACTCGGCGACGATCGCCTCGGCGCGTCTCATCTGCTCTCGCGACGACTGCCGCGCCTCGTCCCCCCCCGACGCGGATGCCGAGGCGCGTGCGCCGGTGCGGTCACGGTCGGCGTTGTCTCGTTCCGACTGCGCCGAAGCGGCGAGATCGGCGCGGAGGCTCTTCATCGCCTCGCGGACGCTGCCGCGGACCTCGTCGGCGATCAGCCGCACGCTGTCGGCAAGCCCCGCCTCGATCCCCTCGAGCTCGTGGGCGCGAGCGGCCACCTCGGCGCGCCCCGCCTCGGTGATCGCGTAGACGGTCTTGCGGCCGTCCACGGTCTTGGTGACCAGGCCCTCCTCCTCGAGCTTCGACAGCCGCGGATAGATGGTGCCGGCGCTGGGCGTATAGGTTCCGCCGGTGCGATCTGACAACGCCTGCATCAAGTCGTAACCGTGGCGCGGCGACTCGTCGAGCAGGTTCAGCAGGTAGAGGCGCAGATCGCCGTGCGAGAAGACGGGAGGCATGCTCAGTTCTCCTCGGCGGTCGCGGATGCCGCGGCATCCGGAGCGGCCGGCGAGCGGCGCAGCACCGTGACGTCGCCCGAGACCGAATTGGCGCGCACGTCGGCGAAGCTGCCGCTGAGCTCCCCGACGGAGTCGACGTAGTTCGAGGGCCCAGAGCTCGAGCGCTTGACGCCGTCGACCATGAGCCGCCCGCTGACGCTGCGCAGCACGAAGTTGGCCGGGTGGCCCTCGTCGAGACGCACGGTCGCGTCGCCCGACACGGTGTTGAGGCTGACCAGGTCGACCCGATCGGTCGAGTCGACGAGCATGCCGCCCGAGACGGTGTCGATCGTCGCCTTGCGGATGCTGCCGGTGGCCGCCACATCACCGGACACCGAGTTGGCGCTGAGTGCGCCGTCGAGGCCGCGGATCTGCACGTCGCCCGAGACGGCGTTGACCGACAGGTCGCCGGTGAGGCCGTCGACGATGATGTCGCCGGAGACGGTGTTCAGGCGCGCGCCCGAGGCGAGGCCCGACACGAGCGCGCTCGCGGAGACGACGCCGAGGGTCAGCAGGATGCCGCGGGGGACCGCGACGCTGATCTCCGCCTTGGGGCCGCCGGAGCCGAAGTTGCGGAACACCTCGAGGAAGTTGTCCCAGCGCAGTTGCGGGTGATCGATCTCCACCACGTCGCCGGAGGCCTCGATGCGGAGGTCCTTGATGGTGACGGCATGCACTTCGATGCGCACGCCGGGCTCATCGTGCGCGACGACGTCGATCTGGCCGCCGACGAGGCCCACCTTCAGCTTGCGGATGTCTTCGAGGTCGATCACCCGGGTCTCGCCCGGCTTGATGAGCCACTTCTCCAGAGTCATCGTTTTCTCCTGATGTGAGGCGATTCGAGATATATCGCGTTGATGCGAGAGTAACACGATATATCTCGACTTGCCAGCGCGTTCGTCCGATCGGTTGGTTCGTCCGTCCCTTGTTGACGCTGACGGGCAGCATCACCGACAACAAGGGACGGACGACGCGAGCGACTCGTGGTCCGCAACGCAGACGCGCCAGCCCACCGTGAGGTGAGCCGGCGCGTTGTCCGGTTGTGCGACGGCGCTACGCGCGACCGCCGCGAACGAGTCGCAGCAGGAACGCGATGATCGCGATCACGGCGACGATCAGGGCGACCCACAGCAGCCAGTTCAGGGCGGCGTTCATGCCGCCGACGATGGCGAGCACGATCGCGACGACGATGATGATGATCAGAGCGAGATTCATGTGATTGCTCCATTCTCGGGGGACTCCATGACCCCCTGAAACTAGTCCCGTTCCGCGGGGGACGCACCCCCCTTGCCGCGGCCTTCGCACCTGCGGTAGGGCGGGTATATGCCACAGAACAGCACACCTCCTTCGCTGAAGGATCCCGAGCTCTACGAGGAGCTGCGAAAGGACGGCGCATCGAAGCAGAAAGCGGCGCGCATCTCCAACGCCGCCGCGCGGGACGGCCGGAAGGCCGTCGGCCGACGGGGTGGCGAGTCCGGCTCGTACGAGGACTGGACGGTGGCCGAGTTGCGCGCTCGCGCGAAGGAACTCGGCATCCGCGGGTACTCCGGTGCGCGCAAGGCGCAGCTCATCGACATGCTTCGAGACTCCTGACGTGCCGCGCCTGCGCCGCGTCCGCCCCGGACGCGACCTCGGCTACCGGCGCCTGCGCTCCGGTTCGGGATTCCGCTACGTGGATGCCGACGGCGCCGCCCTCCCTGCCGCGGAGCGCGAACGCGTGGCCGCGCTCGTCATCCCCCCGGCGTGGAACGACGTGTGGATCTGCGCCGCCGCGAACGGCCACATCCAGGCCACCGGCGTGGATGAGGCCGGACGGATGCAGTACCTCTACCACCCGGGCTGGTCGACCACCCGCGACAAGGGCAAGTACGCGCGGGCGCTGCAGCTCGCCGAGTGCCTGCCGCGCGCCCGCGGACGCATCACCGCGTCGCTGCGCCGCGACGACCTCGACCGCGAGCGAGTGCTCGCGACCGCGTTTCGCCTGCTCGACCAGGCCGCGCCGCGCGTGGGCAGCGAGCGCTACTTCACGGCGCACGGCAGCCGCGGTCTCACGACGCTGCAGCGGAGGGATGCCGCCGTCAGCGGCACCGTCACGAGCCTGCGCTTTCCGGGCAAGAGCGGCAAGCGGCAGAGTCTCGAGATCGACGACGCGGATCTCGCCACCGTCGTCGATCTGCTCGCCGCGGGTCGACCGGCCGCGCCGCTCCTGGCGTACGTGCGCGGACGGCGTCGGGTGCCGCTCACGCCGAAGGACGTGAACGTGTACGTCCGGACGATGACCGGCGGCAGCTTCACCGCGAAGGATTTCCGCACGCTGCGCGGCACCATCCTCGCGGCCGACGCTCTCGCGCGCATCGGGATCACCGCCACCAAGAGCGACCGCAAACGTGCCGAGATCCTGGCCGTCAAAGCGGCGGCCGCGGCCCTCGGCAACACGCCGACGGTGGCCAAGAGCTCGTACATCGATCCCCGCGTGTTCGCGCGGTATCGACGCGGTGAACTGCTGGACACGACGGTTTCGCCGGAATCGGCGATCCGTGCGCTGCTGGGTCCGTGAAGCGACGCTAGTCTGCGGACGTGACGCCTCCTCGCTGGTTCTCGCCGGTCGCCCTCGCGCTGGTGATCCTCGGCGGAATGATCGGCGTCGCGATCCGCGCTGTCGTGGTGGTGCCCCTGGGAGCTGCGAACCCGCATCCGCTCGTCGTGCCGGTCGTCACGCTCGTCATCAACCTCGTGGGTTCGCTGCTGCTCGGCGTCATCGTCGGCTGGCTCGCCGACCGGCACCCGCGCGCCCGCCTCTTCCTCGGCACGGGAGTCATGGGCGGCTTCACGACGTACAGCGCGTTCGCCGTGCAGACCCTCTCGACCTCGAGCGCGTCGCCCTACATCGGCATCATCCTCGTCGTGGTCTCTGTGTTCGGCGGCGTCTTCGCGGCCGTCGTCGGACTTACCCTCGGACGACGCATCGCCGGTCGGCCGGGCGGGATCGAACAGCCGGAGGATGCCGAGTGAACCTCTTCGAGATGGCAGCGCTCGTCGTCGGCGGCGGGCTCGGCGCCGGTGCGCGTTATGTGATGGATGCCGCGATCATGCGCGGGCGATCCGGCACGTTTCCGCTCGGCATCCTTCTCGTGAACGTCCTCGGGTCTTTCCTGCTGGGCCTGGTCACCGGTCTCGGACCGAACATCTCGCCGGCGTGGGTGAGCATTCTCGGAGTGGGCGTGCTGGGCGGCTTCACGACGTTCAGCACCGTGTCCACCGAGACGGCTCTGCTGGCCGAGCGCGGTCGCCGGGACTGGGCGTGGGTCAACCTCGTCGGCACGCTCGTGCTCGCCCTCATCGCCGCCGCTGCCGGCCTGGTCATCGGCGAGCTCTTCCCGCGCTGAGCGCCCGCTGAGCGGCGGCACCCGTGGTGCCGCCCGTTCGGATTGTCGGGTTATCCCCCGGCTCCCGCCGCCGCCCGCCGCCGGTCCGCGTGCGAGAATGAGGCGGATACACGCGTGTATCGAACGCTTCGTCCGTGCCCGTCCGAGAGCAAGGGTCTTCTGTGTCGCATCTCGCCGTCCTGAGCCTGAAGAACCGGGCGCTGATCGCCCTGATCACGATCGTCGCGGCGATCTTCGGCGGCCTCGCCCTCACGAGCCTCAAGCAGGAGCTCATCCCCTCGGTCGAGTTCCCGCAGCTGTCGATCCTGTCGACGTATCCCGGTGCGTCGCCCGATGTGGTCAACAACGACGTGTCGACGCCCATCGAGTCGGCGATCCAGGGCATTCCCGGCCTCGAGTCGACCACGGCGACGAGCACGACGAACGCCTCGATCATCCAGGCGTCCTTCACCTACGGCACCGACCTGGCGACCGCGGAGCAGAAGATCCTGCAGGCGATCAACCGCATCAAGTCGACGCTGCCCACCGGTGTCGAACCCAACGTGGTCTCCTTCTCGATCGACGACCTGCCCGTCATCGCGCTCGCCGTCACCGGCTACGGCGACGAGAAGACGATCCAGGCGCAGCTGCAGGCCAGCACGATCCCCGATCTCGAAGACGTCAAGGGCGTCAGCGCCGCCACGATCGTCGGCGGCCAGGGCCAGCGGGTCACGATCACCCCGGACCAGGCGAAGCTCGCCGCCGCCGGCTTCACCCAGAACGCACTCACCGACGCCCTCAAGCAGAACGGTGTGCTCTTTCCCGGCGGCACGGTCACCGAGGGTGACCAGACCCTCACGGTGCAAACCGGCAGCAAGCTCACCTCGGTCGATCAGATCTCGGCCCTGCCGCTCGTGCCCACCTCGGCGGCCCAGTTCGAAGGGGCGGCCAAGAACGGTCCCCTGAAGATCGGCGACGTGGCCACCGTGGCGCTCGCGCAGGACCCCGTGACCTCGATCTCGCGCGTGGACGGCGAGCCCGCGCTCACCGTCTCCATCACGAAGCTCCCCTCCGCCAACACCGTCGACGTCAGCCGCGCCGTCACCGCCCTCCTGCCGAAGCTGCAGAGCGACATCGGCGGCGATGCCCACTTCAGCGTCGTCTTCGACCAGGCGCCCTACATCGAGCAGTCGATCGAGTCGCTGGCACAGGAGGGTCTGCTGGGCCTCGTCTTCGCGGTGCTCGTGATCCTCGTCTTCCTGCTGTCGGTGCGCTCGACGCTCGTGACCGCGATCTCCATCCCGACGAGCGTCCTCATCACGTTCGTCGGCATCCAGGCCTTCGGCTACTCGCTGAACATCTTGACGCTGGGCGCCCTCACGATCGCGATCGGCCGCGTCGTCGACGACTCCATCGTGGTCATCGAGAACATCAAACGCCACTACGTCGAAGGCGCCGACAAGCTCTCGTCGATCCTGCTCGCCGTCCGTGAGGTCGCCGCCGCGATCACGGCCTCGACGATCACCACCGTCGCGGTGTTCCTGCCGATCGCGTTCGTGGGCGACGTGACCGGCGAGCTGTTCCGGCCGTTCGCGATGACGGTGACGATCGCGATGGCGGCGTCGCTGTTCGTGGCGCTGACGATCGTTCCCGTGCTCGCGTACTGGTTCCTGCGACCGGGCAAGCCGGTGCGCGACGCCGAGGGCAACCAGATCGACCCGGAAGACCCCGCGGCGCCGCCCTCGCGCCTGCAGCGTGCCTACCTGCCGATCCTCGGCTGGACGCTGAAGCACTCGTGGGTGACGCTGCTGGTCGCCGTCCTGGTGCTCGGCGGCACGATCGCCGCGGCGCCGTTCATGAAGACGAACTTCCTCGGCGACAGCGGACAGAACACGTTCACCATCACCCAGCAGGTCGGACAGGCCCCCAGCCTCGACGCCGAGGATGCCGCCGCGAAGAAGGTCGAGACCGCGCTGAAGGGCGTGGCCGGCATCACCACGGTGCAGACCTCGATCGGATCGAGCGGTTCGGCCGTGCGCGATGCGTTCCGCGGCGGCAGCACCGGCATCACCTACTCGGTGACCACCGACACGTCGGCCGATCAGGTGACCGTGCGCAATGACGTGGAGCAGGCGCTCGCCGATCTCACCGATGTCGGCACCGTCGCCGTCTCGTCCGGCCAGGGCGGCTTCGGCTCCAGCAACGTGGAGGTCGACGTGACGGCGCCGTCGGCCGACGCGCTGCAGACCGCGACCGACGCGGTCGTCACCGGTCTGCAGGGCAAGAACGGCATCGGCCAGGTCACCTCGAACCTCTCGGCATCCCTCCCCTTCGTCGCCGTCACGGTCGACCGCGCCAAGGCCGCGCAGCTGGGGCTGTCGGAAGTCGCCGTCGGCGGACTCGTCTCGAACACGATGCAGCCGCGCCAGATCGGATCGGTCGAGATCGACGGCACGTCGCTCACCGTCTACCTGCAGTCGTCGTCGGTGCCGAAGACGATCGACGAGCTCAAGGGACTGCAGATCGCCTCGGCGAACGGGCTCGTCCGCCTCGATCAGGTCGCGACCGTCGAGCAGAGCAAGGGCCCGACCTCCATCACGACGCAGCGCGGTCAGCGCACCGCGACGGTGACGGTGACCCCGTCGACGGACGACCTGAACACCGCCTCGGCGAGCGTGCGCACGGCATTGGCCGGGCTCGAGCTGCCGACCGGCGCGGCCGCGAAGGTCGGCGGTGTGGTCACGCAGCAGTCCGATGCGTTCGGTCAGCTGGGCCTCGCGATGCTCGCCGCCATCCTCATCGTCTACATCGTGATGGTCGCAACGTTCAAGTCGCTGCGCCAGCCGCTCTTGCTGCTGGTGTCGGTGCCGTTCGCGGCGACCGGGGCGATCCTGTTGCAGATCGCGACCGGTGTGCCGCTCGGGGTCGCCTCGCTGATCGGCGTGCTGATGCTGATCGGCATCGTCGTCACGAATGCGATCGTTCTCGTCGACCTCGTCAACCAGTACCGCGAGAAGGGGCTCAGCACCCATGACGCGACCGTCGCGGGCGGCTCGCGACGACTGCGCCCGATCCTGATGACGGCACTGGCGACGATCTTCGCCCTCACGCCGATGGCGCTCGGCATCACCGGCCACGGCGGTTTCATCTCGCAGCCCCTCGCGATCGTCGTGATCGGCGGACTCGTCTCCTCGACCGTGCTGACGCTGCTCGTGCTGCCGACGCTCTACAACCTCGTCGAGGGTGCACGCGAGCGTCGGGCTGCGCGGCGCGCGAGCGACGGCGGTGGCCGCAAGGCGGCTGCGGATGCCGATGCAGACCCCGTCGCCCGGGCATCCGGTGCCGCCGCGCTGCACCCGCGCCGCGACCTGCGAGGCAAGTAGTCAGCTGCGCGGATCGGGCTGATCGGCGACGACCATCAGCCCGAAGTAGCCCGTGGCGGACAGTGCGATCCAGATGACGAGCCCGGCGAGGAACGCCCACGACGCGAGGAAGTAGGCGCGCGGCATCCGCCGCACGATCCACGGGCCGCCGACGATCATCCGTGAGGCGGAGAGGTAGCTCAGCCAGCCCGACAGCCCCGTCGCCGTCGCGGCCAGCACCGTCGTCCAGAACGCGGTGAGCTCGACGTCGATGAAGGCCCGCGAGAGCACCGCGAACAGGGCGACCGTCCCGACCATGGCGAGGGCGCCGTGCGCGATGATGACGGATGCCGTCGACACCACGTAGCGCCAGCTCGCGATCCTGCGCCGCCACTCCTGGCCGTCGGTCGTGCGGGCGCGCCAGTATCCGAGCGCGGAGCTGACGGCCGCCGCCAGGCCTGCCCCGGCGGCGGCCCAGCCGGCGATGCTCGCATCGCCCCAGAGGCGCACACCGACGCCGAGCGGCCCGATGATGAGCCCGACGACGCCGCCGAGAACGGCGGCGATCGCCGCGGCGAGGAGGGCCTCCGCCTCGACGCGCAACGACGGCGCCGGGGCGCGATCGGCCTCGGCCTCGGCCGGAAGTCGGGCGGGTTCGGCTGCGGTCATGGCGCCAGTGCAGGGGCCCGCCGACGAGGCGTCGCGGGAGGCGACCGGCGCTCTCACAGGTGGACCGAGTACAGTGGTGCGGTCGGCTCTGGACACCGCGCTGCGGCGCGGGTGGGTTTGTGAGTCCAAGGGGCCGATGGTGAGCGTCGATCGACGCGCATGACCATCACTGTTGAATGGCCCCCGGACCACCGGGTTGCCCGCCGCCCCGATCCGTCCGACCTCCTGGTCGCCCCGGCTCTCGCTGCGCGGCGGCGCTGTTCTCGCGCGAGAAAACCCAGGAAGAACACCATGCCCAAGAGCAAGAAGCCGGCCGGCGGCCGCGCCCAGAACTTCGAGCCCCGCTACGGGTCGAAGACCAGCTACCAAGACGCCAAGCGTCGCCCCGGCCAGTCGTCCGCCGGTAAGCCCGGCAGCAAGAGCCCGAGTCACCGCGGCTACCGCGCCGCCGAGGCGACCGACGCGGCATCCGCCCCGAAGCAGCGCTGGAGCGCGCGGGAGCGCGCCGGTCGCGACGAGGCTCGCGGCATCCGCTCGCGCGCCAACGGCGAACGCCCGCGTCGCGACGACCGCGACGGCTTCCGCCCCGCGCGCGACGAGCGTCCGGCTCGTTCGTTCGATGACCGCCCGCGTCGCGATGACCGCCCGCGTCGCGATGACCGTCCGGCCCGTTCGTTCGACGGCCCCCGTCGTGATGACCGCCCGGCTCGCTCGTTCGACGGCCGCGGCCGCAACTCCTCCGCGTCGGGCGCGGAGCGCCGCGAGCGGCCTGCTTTCGGCTCTCGGGACGCGGATCGGAGGAGCTACGACCGTCCGGCCCGTGACGACCGTCCGGCTCGTTCGTTCGATGACCGCCCGCGTCGCGATGACCGCGGCGGTTACGTTCGCAACTCCGGAGAATCGGCGCGCGGCGGTCGTGATGGCGCCCGTGTGGCCCGTGAAGGCCGCGATTTCCGGAGTACTGATCGTCCGGCTCGGTCGTTCGACGGCCCCCGTCGTGATGACCGTCCGGCTCGCTCGTTCGACGGCCGCGGCCGCAACTCCTCCACGTCGGGCGCGGAGCGCCGCGAGCGGCCTGCTCTCGGCTCTCGGGACGCGGATCGGAGGAGTTACGACCGTCCGGCCCGTGACGACCGTCCGCGTCGTGACGACCGTCCCGTCCGCACTGCCGGCGGCAACCGTTCCGACTGGAACTCCGACGCGAAGGATGCCGCGGCGCGCAAGGCCTACGAGGAGCACGCCGACGTCGTGCACGAGAAGCTGCAGGCGCAGGCCGTGCAAGCCGAAGAGGTCGCGGACGTGAGCTTCTCGAGCCTCGGCCTCGGCGACAACATCGTGCGGACCCTCGCCGAGCTCGGCGCCGCGGCGCCGTTCCCGATCCAGGCCGCCACGATCGCGCCGATCCTGGGGGGCAAGGACGTGCTCGCCCGCGGCCGCACCGGCTCGGGCAAGACCATCGCGTTCGGCGCTCCACTCGTCGAGGCGGTGCTGCGCAGCCAGGCCGGCAAGCGCCGTGCGTTCGGGCGCAGCCCGAAGGCGCTGATCCTCGCCCCGACCCGCGAGCTCGCGCTGCAGATCGACCGCACCATCCAGCCGATCGCCCGTAGCGTCGGCCTCTTCACGACGCAGATCTATGGCGGCGTGCCCGCCGGGCGCCAGGTCGGGGCCCTGAAGAAGGGCGTCGACATCATCATCGGCACTCCCGGACGTATCGAAGACCTGCAGAACCAGGGCAAGCTCGACCTCTCCGAGGTCGGAATCGTCGTGCTCGACGAAGCCGATCACATGAGCGAGCTGGGCTTCCTCGAGCCGATGCAGCGGATCCTCCGGCTCGTCGACCCCGACGCGCAGAAGCTCCTGTTCTCGGCAACACTCGACCGCGAGGTCGCGGCCCTCGTCGATGAGTTCCTCGTCGACCCGGCCGTCTACGAGGTGGCCGGTGAAGACCAGGACTCCGGCACGATCGACCACCGCGTGCTCGTGATCGATCACCGTGACAAGGCGGAGATCCTCACCTCGCTCGTCGACCGCGCCGGAAAGACCCTCGTGTTCGCCCGCACCCGCGCCTACGCTGAGATGCTCGCCGAGCAGTTCGACGATGCCGGCATCCACGCCGTCGCCCTCCACGGCGACCTGAACCAGGCCAAGCGCACGCGCAACCTCGAGCGCCTCACGTCCGGTCGGGTCAGCGTGCTGGTCGCCACGGATGTCGCCGCCCGCGGCATCCACGTCGACGACATCGACCTGGTCGTCCAGGCCGATGCCCCCGACGAGTACAAGACCTACCTGCACCGCTCCGGCCGCACCGGCCGCGCGGGCCGCGTCGGCACGGTCGTGACGCTCATCCCCCGCCAGCGCCGCCGTCGCATGACGGAGATGCTCGACCGCGCCGAGATCGACGCGCCGTTCGAGGACGCCCGCCCGGGCGACGACGTGATCGAGGAGATCTCGGGCCGTCAGGCCGCGCACGTCGACCGCTGAGTCGCGCTTTCCGGAGGGCCGTGGCGTTCGCGCCGCGGCCCCTCCGCCGTCCCGGCGGACGCAACCATGCCGCGATAGGCTGACCGGGTGATCCGCTGGTCCCGGGTGATTCTTCTCGCCGCGTCCGTCGTTGTTCTGAGTGGCTGTGCGGCATCGACGATCCCTGCGCCGACGACGGCCGCGCCGACGCGCTCGGTCTCACCCCAAGCATCGTCTTCCGTTGCGACACCATCCGCGACCACTTCGCCGTCGGCGGTCGTCGTGAACATCCCGAACTCCTGCGATGCGCTCGCGACTGTCGACGCCGTATCGGCAGCGATGGGAAAGACGTGGGTTGCTGCTTCCCAGGAGCCGACGCTCGAGAGCATCATCCCGGGCCCGCAGGCGCGGTCGGCGGCTACCGAGGCGACAGCGAAGCTGCAATGCCTGTGGTGGCCGGAGCTGGCAACTGAGGCCTATGTTGCGTTGGGTGTCTATCGGCTCTCAGATTCGGCGGCGACGAGCCTGCTCTCTTCGCTGCGGTCGACTCCCGAGTACAACAGTGTCGACCCTGGGATTCCTGGGGCGGTCGCTTTCTCTTACGAGGACCGCGGAGGAGAGTTCTTGACGTCCACCGTCTACGTCTTCGTCGGAGATTCGTGGTTCGCAGGAGGCTCACTCGGACCGGCCGCGCGGATTGTGCCGCTGGTTTTGGACGCCGCGAAGCGCAGTATCGGCTGATCGTCCGGTCAGAACAGCATCGCGGGGGCGGATGCCGATGATGCCGATGATGCCGCCGCCCGGGCGGTCGTCCGTACCGGGCCCGGCCGTGCGGGCCGCGTCTCGACCTCGTCTTCGGGACCACCGGTGAGCCGGTGCCGTCGCAGCAGCGGGCGCACGCGAGCCGCGAGCCACTTCCGGTATCCGGCGGGCGCGTAGACCGTGGCGCCGGGGTAGAGCCCGCGATACGCGGGCACGAGTCCCGGGTGCTCGCGCTCCAGCCACTGCCAGAACCACTCCCGGGCACCGGGACGCAGGTGCAGTGCTCCGAAGACGACACGAACCGCTCCGGATGCCGCGATGCGCGCGAGCGCATCGTCGAGCACCGTCACGGAGTCGGTCAGGTGCGGCACGATCGGCATGAGGAACACGGTCACGGCGAACCCCGCCTCGGTCGCCGCCCGCACGGTGTCCAGCCGTGCCTGGAACGTCGGTGCTCCGGCTTCGAGGGTCTGCCGCAACTGCTCGTCGGGCATGGCGATCGACATCGCGAGGTGGACGGGCACTCGACGTCGCGCCTCCGCGAGCAGCGGAAGATCGCGCCGCAGCAGCGTGCCCTTGGTGAGCACCGAGAACGGCGTGCCGCTGGCCGCGAGGGCGTCGATGATCTCGGGCATGAGCCGGTAGCGCCCCTCCGCCCGCTGATACGGGTCGGTGTTGGTGCCGAGCGCGACCGGCTCGTGCTGCCACGACGGCGCGGCCAGTTCGCGTCGCAGCACTTCGGCCACGTTGACCTTCACGACGATCTGCTCGTCGAAGTCGCGACCGGCGTCGAGATCGAGGTAGGTGTGGGTGCCCCGCGCGAAGCAGTACGAGCAGGCGTGGCTGCAGCCGCGGTACGGATTCACCGTCCAGTCGAACGGCATCGCGGATGCCGAGGGCACATGGTTCAGCGCCGACTTCGCCGCCACCTCGTGGAAGGTCATGCCCGCGAACTCCGGGGTCGTGACGGTGCGGACCAGACCGTCGAGGCGCTCCATGCCGGGCAGGGCAGCGGCATCCGTCGCATCGATACTCTGTCCGCGCCACCGCATGTCGTACAGTCGAACATAGATACGACAAATGCGCAATGTGCAGGCGCCGCACGGGCTCGGCGGGCAGAATGGGCGGGTGCCGCACCCCGAGCAGCCGATCAGTCGCCGCGCCGCACGCGCCGCCGTTGCGACCCCGCGCGCCCGCGGAGCGTGGATGTCGAAGGTGTCGCTGCGGATGCGGTGGACGGCATTCGCGATCGCCTTCTGTGCTGTGGCGGCGATCTTCGCCGTCTCGGCGTTCTCCCTCAGCGGCGCCCGCGGTCCGGGCGGCGCCGCTTCCGTGGACACATCGAACGCAGCGGCGGCCGCGGTCGCGCTGCCCGGCGGAGCGGATGCGACGGCGGCACCCGCCACGGGGCTGCCGGTTCCCGCTCAGACCGGCGCGGCGGCGCGGTGCGACGATCCCGCCGTGGTCACCGCGCTCGCCGCCGGCAAGGATGAGGACGTCGTCGCCGCCTTCGGGGGCGGCGCGGCCTTCCGCGGCGCTGTCGTCAACGGCGCCGCACCCTGCGTCGATCTCGGCGACCCGCACCGGCTCTGGATCGTCGTCGACAAGAGGCGTCCCCTCAACCCGCTGGATGTCGAGCCCACCGAGCTGGTCGCCCCCGCCGACATGCAGCGCACGGTCGACGGCCGGCTGCAGCCGGCGGCCGCCGAGGCACTGACGGCTCTCGTGGCCGCCGCCGCTCAGGAGGGTGTCGGTGCGATCGGTCTGAACAGCGCGTACCGGTCGTTCGCATCTCAGACGCGCACGTACAACGGTTACGTGAACTCGCTCGGCCGCGACGCGGCGGACCAGCAGAGCGCCCGCCCCGGTTTCAGTGAGCACCAGACGGGGCTGGCCACCGATGTCGCCGCCTGCGACAGCGGATGCGGCGCCATCGAATCGTTCGGCGGCACGCGTCAGGGTGCCTGGGCCTCCGCGAATGCGTGGCGGTTCGGCTACATCGTGCGCTACGAGAGCGGCTACACCGACATCACGGGCTACGAGGCCGAGCCCTGGCATCTGCGTTACATCGGCCCCGAGCTCGCCAAGGCGTACCACGACGGCGGGTTCCACACGCTCGAGGATTTCTTCGGTCTTCCCGCCGCGCCCGGCTACTGAATCCCGCTCGTCGCACTCGCGGTGAAACCCAGTACCATGGATGCTGAGATGCGATGCCATCGGCATTCGGGGTCCTTCCCGCGGCATCCGGCAGATTCCACACTCGAGGACGAGAGGACGGGCGCACCATGGAGCGCGAGATCTACGACGAGGACCACGAGGCGTTCCGCGACGTCGTGAAGGAGTTCCTCAAGCGCTTCGCCACCGAAGAGAAGCGCAAGCAGTGGGAGGCGGACGGCGAGATCGACCGCGCCACCATGCTCGCCGCCGGCGAGGCCGGCATCATCGGTTTGAGCGTTCCCGAGGAGTTCGGTGGCGCCGGCATGCTGCAGGACTATCGATTCCGCTCGATCGTCCTGGAGGAGACCATCGGCGCCGGGCAGGGGTCCCTGGCCGGTGCCTTCGGCATCCAGGACGACCTCGCCGTGCCGTACATCGTGCACATGGGGACGCAGGAGCAGAAGGAGAAGTGGCTGCCCGGCATGGCGACGGGCGAGATCCTCGGCGCGCTCGCGATGACGGAGCCCGGCGCCGGAAGCGACCTGCGCGGCATCAAGACGACCGCGAAGAAGGTCGACGGCGGCTATCTCGTCAACGGCGCGAAGACGTTCATCTCGTCGGGGAAGACCGCCGACATGGTGGTCACGTTCGTGAAGACCGGCGAGGGCAACCGCCCGGATGCCTTCAGCCTGCTCATCCTCGAAGACGGCATGGAGGGTTTCGACCACAGCAAGAAGCTCGAGAAGATGGGCTTCCACGGGTGGGACACCGCCGAACTCAGCTTCACCGACGTGTTCGTCCCCGAGGCGAACCTCATCGGCGGCAAGGAGGGATTGGGCTTCATCCAGCTGATGATGAACCTGCCGCTCGAGCGGCTGTCCATCGGTGTCGCGGCCGCCGCGGCGGGCGAGGCCGCGTTCGCGTGGACGCGCGACTACGTGCTCAGCCGGGAGGCGTTCGGTGAGCGGATCGCCGACTTCCAGAACACGCGGTTCCTTCTCGCCGACATGGCCACGACGGTCGACGTCATGTGGACCTACAACGACCGCGCGATGATGCTCTACAAGGACAAGAAGCTCACCGCCGAGGAAGCGGCGAAGGTCAAGTTCTGGTCGACCGATCGCGAGGCGGAGCTGCTCGACATCGGCGTGCAGCTGCACGGAGGCTACGGGTACATCACCGAGTACCCCATCGCCCGCGCCTACCTCGACGCTCGCGTCCACCGCATCTACGGCGGCACGAACGAGATCATGCGCGACATCGTGTCGCGGCAGATCGTCGGCAAGCGCTGATCCGCCCGCGCCCGCTGATCCGCCCGCCCGCGCTCCCGCGGCATCCCTCCTCGTCCGCGAGACACCGGTTCTGCACCGAGACACCTGGCCACAACCGGTGTTTCGGTGCGCAGACGGTGTCTCGCGGGCCGCGGGTGTCGGCGGGGGGCGATAGCGTGCGGGGGTATCGCGGCGGGAGGAGTGCGTGCTGTGCGGGCTCGCACGGCCAGAGGCGGATGCCGGCGGCATCCTGACCTGCCCGGTGTGCGGGTGGCGCCTCGGCGACAGCCCCGATCCCGACCTGCCGCGCCCGCGCGTCGACGTCGTCTACTACGTGCGGTGGGGCGAGCGCATCAAGATCGGCACCAGTCGCGAACCGCGCCAGCGCCTCGCCGCGATCTGGCATCAGGAGCTGCTCGCATTCGAGCCCGGCGGGCGCGCGGTCGAGCGCGCGCGTCATGTGCAGTTCGCGCACCTCCGCGAGGGCGGCGAGTGGTTCCGTGCCGCGCCGGAACTCCGCGCGCACGCGGTGGCGCTCGCCGACGGCATCCCGCCCTGGCATCGCTATGCGCGCTGGGTCGCCGATGCTCTCCGCGGTGCGGTCAGCTGACAGACGGCGGAGCCCCGGGGAAGAGGGCGATCAGGATGGCGCCGCTCACCAGCCAGAACGTGACGACGAACACGGTGTCGCGCGCCCGCCACGGCACCCCGTGGCGCTCGGTGCGGTCGGGGTGGGCGCCGAAGGCGCGGGCATCCATCGACAGCGCGACGCGCTCCGCGTGGCGGATCGCGCCCGCGAGGAGCGGCACGAGATAGCCCCACCAGCGCGCGATCGCGGCGAACGGTCCGCGACCGCCGTGCGACCCGCGCACGCGATGCGCCTGTCTGATCACGTCGAGCTCGTGCCCGAACCGCGGCACGAAGCGGAAGGCCGCCAACGCCGTGTAGCCGACCCGGTACGGCACGCGCAGCTGCTGCACGCTCGCCCGCACGAGGTCGGGGCCCGTGGTCGTCAGCCCCGCGATCAGCGCGAGCGCGACGATCGCGGCCAGGCGCAGCCCCGTCGCGAACCCGACCGCCAGGGCTCCGCTGGTCAAGGTCCACGAGCCGACGTGCGCGAGCACCGTGCCGCCGACGCGAGCGGGGTCGGTCCAGAGGCTCATCGACGCTCCGATGACGACGGCCGCCGCGGGGAGTGCGACGAACAAGAGCAGCATGACCCGAGCGGTCAGTCGCGCACCGAGGAGCACGATGACGTAGGCGATCACGATGAAGGCCAGCGGGGTGGCGAGATCGCGGGTGAACACCAGCAGCACCATCGCGGGCAGCGGCGCCGCAAGCTTCGCCAGGGGATTGATGCGCTCCAGCGCACGCGCGTTCTCGCGGTCGGCGGTCGCCCACGGATCGGTGATCGCCGCGCTCACGGTGCCGTCTCCAGAGCTGGCAGGTCGGCGAGGCGCGTGACGCCGGCGAGAGAGGGATGCCGTGTCATCCCCGCGAATGCGCGTCGCAGCGGCGGCTGACGCAGACCCGCCGCGCGCACCAGGGCGTCGTCCGCGAAGACCGCGGCGGTCGCGGCATCCGCGACCACGCATCCGTCGCCGATGATGATCGTGCGATGCGCATGTTCGGTGACCAGCTGCATGTCGTGGGTGACGACGAGGATCGTCGTGCCGTCGGCGCTCAGGCCCTCCAGCAGATCCATGAGCTCGTCGGCCCGCGCCCGATCCTGACCGAACGTGGGTTCGTCGAGGGCGAGCACGGGCGCACCGGCGACGAGAGCGGTGCCCACCGACAAGCGCCGCTTCTGCCCGCCGGAGAGCAGGAAGGGGTGCACGTCGGCTTTGCCGTCGAGGTCGAACCGGCGAAGCACATCGAAGGCCCGCTCGCGCACCTCGTTCTCGGCGAGCCGCTGCCGCCGCAGGCCGTGCGCCAGTTCGTCGAACACCGTGTGTGCGATGAACTGGTGCTCCGGATTCTGGAAGACGAAGCCGATCCGCCGCGACAGCTCGCGCGGGTCGCTGCGCGCGACATCGATCCCGTCCAGAAGAACCTGCCCCCGCGCCACCGGGACGACCCCGGCGATCGACTGCAGCAGCGTCGTCTTTCCTGCGCCGTTCGCGCCGACGATCGCGACGAACTCGCCCGCCGCCACATTCAGGTCGATGCCGTGCAGGATCTCGCGACGACCCCGCAGAGTGCGCAGCCCGCGGACACGTATCAACGGCTCTGCGGAGGCGACCGGCGCCACATCGGCTGCGGAAGGGACGGATGCCGCGGGCGAGCCGGCCGGTGCGTCCGCCGCGTCGAGGGCGGTGCGCAGTTCGGTCGGGTCGAGCGGCAGAGGATCGAGCGTCCATCCCGCGGCGCGCAGACGCAGTGCGGCGAGGGTCGAGACGGGCAGCCAGACACCCATCTCATGCAGCTCGGCGGCGCGGGCGCGCAGCACCTCGTCGACCGTGCCGTCGGCCACGGTGCGCCCGGTGCGGTCGAGCACGACGACCCGGTCGACGATGCCGACGACGGCGTCGAGGTTGTGCTCCACGAGCACGATCGCGCGATCACCGGCGGCGACCAGCGCGCCGAGCGTCGCGTAGACCTCTTCGACGCCCTGCGGGTCGAGGTTCGCCGTCGGCTCGTCGAGCACCAGAAGCGGTGAGCCCATCGCGAGCGCGCACGCGATCGCGAGGCGCTGGCGGCCGCCTCCGCTCAGACGGTCGGGGTTCTCGTGCCGCCGGTCCCACAGGCCGACCCGGCGCAGGGCTTCCTCCGCGCGCTCCAGCACGCCCGCCACGGGAAGACGCAGGTTCTCGGGGCCGAAGGCCACTTCGTCGAGGAGGGTTCCGGTCACCAGCTGCGCGTCGGGATCCTGGAACACCATGCCCACTCGCGTGCTCAGCACCGACACCGGGGTCTCGGCGGTGTCGAGACCGTCGACCTCCACCCGTCCGCGCACGGTCGCCGGCACCGCGTGGGGGACGAGCCCGTTGAGCGCGAGTGCCAGCGTCGACTTCCCGGCCCCGCTCGGACCGAGAAGCAGCACCACTTCGCCGCGGTTGACGACGAACGAGGCGCCGGCGGGAGCCTCGGCATCCGCGCCGTCGTGACGGATGCCGAGATCGCGCACGCTCAGCAGAGCACCGGACGCGCGGGTATCGGGCACCGCGGCATCCGCTCCAGGCTCAGCAGTGGTCACGGTTCGTCCCAGGATCGGTCGGGGGTCTCCCCTCAGGTTAGTCGAACCTAACTTCTCCCACCTAGCTCCTGTCCGGAACCCCGTATCAGCGCCGAACGATCTGCCGTGCGACTCCGGCTCGACGCAGCGACGCGCCGACGCTGAGTCCGATCGCCGTCCAGGCCACCGGTCCGCACACCGACAGGGCGAGATAGGCGATCTGGGCCCAGAGCGGGTAGGCGCTCAGGTGCGCGGCGAAGAAGACCACGACCGCCACGAGCACACCGATCACGGCCGCGGAGATGAAGAACCGCCACGCACCCCACGCGCGGTAGCGGGTGAGGGCGGCCACACCCTCCTGGATCGCGCCGAACAGCAGCGCCGTGCCGAGGAAACGCGTGGTCCAGATCGGCGCGAAGGCACTGGCGACGAGTGCGGCCAGGACGTGCGTGAGCACAGCCACCAGGGGCAGGCGCAGCACCTCCTGCGCGATGATGCCGGGGAGCACGTGTGCGCCGAGCACGAGGCCGTAGACGATGGCCAGACCGGGCACGGAGAGGACGATCGGCGTCACGAGTCCGGCGATGCCGCCCAGGATGCCGGTGGCCACGCCGATCGCCGCGCACACCAGCAGGACGCGCGTCGACAGGACGGTGTTTCGGGCCACGCCTCCAGCGTAGCTGCGCGCTCGCGGAGCCCGGGCTGGGAAAAACCCTCAGACCGTGCGGCGTCGAGGAGTCAGTCGCACCGCCGGAAGCGGAGGCGCCGGCACCCGCTCACGGTCGTGTCCGATGACGTGCCCGAACCGCGCGTCGGCGCGCTCGGTGTCGTCCGCTTCGCTCTCCCAAGCCTCGCGCGCGGCGACGATCTCATCGTGTGAGCGGCCCACGAAGTTCCACCACATGACGATGTCCGACTCGAACGGCTCGCCGCCGAGCAGGAACAGTGTCGTCTCGCGCTGCGCGCTGACCTCGACACCGTCTCGATGGATGCCGAGGTACAGCAGTCCCTGGTCGGGGAGAGCGGTCGCGGCATCCGGCGCCGTGTGCACCTCGGGCACTCCGGCGACGCCGACGAGGGCGTACTCCCTGACCGGATCGAGCGGGAGGCGCACGCGCGATCCTGCGGGCACGTGGATCTCGGCGCCGACGATCGGCGTGTGCATCGTCGCGGGCGAGCGTGCGCCCGCGAAGTCGCCGACGACGACCGTCGCCGTGGCGCCGCCGGCGTCCGGCCCGCCGTCGAGGGGGCGCACCTCGCCCACGAGCGGCCAGGGCACCGTGTGCAGGCCGATGTGGGGGTGCGGTTCCACGCGCATGCGCGCCGTCTGCGGACCGAACCGATCGAGGAAGCACCAGGCGCCGACCATCGGCAGGGCGCGCTGGGGCAGACTGCGGTGCACCTCCATTGCACGCACGCCTCCGAGAGGGACCTCGCGGGCTTCGAGCAGCAGTGCGCGAGGGCCGTCGCATTCGGCAGGTCAGGCCAGGCCGGGGGCGGCGTCGTCGAGCCTGGTCATGCTCGGGACGACCCGACTCCTTCGTCGCCCGGGGTCGGCTCTGCCGTCGACGCGTGGGCCGCCGCCTCGACGTCACCCTCGCGCCACGCGACAGCGAGGCCGGGCACCTCGTTCTTCTGCAGGTATCGCACGACGAAGGGGCAAACCGGCACCACGCTCATCCCGCGTGCGGCCTCACCCTCCATCGCCGCCGCGACGAGCTTCGTGCCGAGCCCGCGTCCGCCGTAGGCGGGGTCGATCTCCGTGTGCGGGAAGACGTGGCGGCCCTCGGCATCCGCTTCGTACTCGGTGAAACCGGCGACCCGGCCGTCGACGAGGATCTCGTAGCGGTCGGCGTCGTCGTTGCGGGCGATGCGGATGTCGTCGCTCATGACGTCCCTTTCGTGTGCAGGTGTTCTCCCACCGTAGGCCGGGTCTAGGCCGCGACACCAGGCCTGTCGTTGCGAGGCGCGAATCGGGAGGATGGCGGGGTGACATCCCTCACCCGCCGCCGTTCGCGACCCCTCGCGCGCGCCCTGCGCGCTGCCGCGGCAGCCGCCGCCATCGCCGTCGCGCTGACCGGTTGCGGCGCCTACGGCCCGTCTCCGTCGCCGTCGACGTCGACGTCGGCGCCGAGCCCGTCCCCGACTCCCACCCCGACGCCCACCGTCGACCCGCTCGCCGGGCTCGACCTGCGCCAGCGCGTCGGACAGCTCTTCATCGTCGGTGCGCAGATCGATGCGGCGACGCCCGCGACCATGTCGGCCGTCACGGACCGGCACGCGGGCGGCATCTTCCTGCACGGGCGCTCGCAGGCGGGGGCCGCGGCGGTGGCCGATCCCGCGTTCGCGCAGCGTGTGGACGACGCCGCGCGGCACGTGCTCGCCGCCAAGGCTGCGAGCCCCTGACCGCACCGCCGCGGCGCCGCGCGACCGCGGGCGCCGCCGCGCCTGGCAGACTCGGGGAATGACCTCGCCCGCGGCACTGACCGACCTCGTGCCCGTCGGAGCGACGGCGGATGCCGCGTACGAGGGCTTCGTCGCCTGGGCCGCCGGCCGCGGGCTGGCACTGTACCCCGCGCAGGACGAGGCCGTCATCGAGCTGGTCTCGGGTGCCAACGTCATCCTGTCGACACCGACGGGCACCGGCAAGTCGCTCGTCGCGATCGCCGCGCACGCGGCCTGCCTCGCCGCGGGCGGCCGCTCGTACTACACCGCGCCGATCAAAGCGCTGGTCAGTGAGAAGTTCTTCGCGCTGGTCGAGGTGTTCGGCGCCGAGAACGTCGGCATGGTCACCGGCGACTCGTCGGTGAACCCGGATGCCGCGATCGTCTGCTGCACCGCGGAGATCCTCGCCAACATCGCCCTCCGCCACGGCGCGGATGCGCAGGTCGATCAGGTCGTCATGGACGAGTTCCACTACTACGGCGACCCCGACCGGGGATGGGCGTGGCAGGTGCCGCTGCTGCTGCTGCCGCAGGCGCAGTTCCTGCTGATGTCGGCCACCCTCGGTGACGTGACGCCGATCGCCGAAGACCTCGAGCGCCGCACCGGGCGCCCCGTGGCGCTCGTCACCGGCGTCGAGCGGCCGGTGCCGCTGCACTTCTCGTACGAGCGCCGGCCCGTGCACGAGGTGCTGACGATGCTCGTCGACGAGCGTGAGGTGCCGGTCTACATCGTGCACTTCGCACAGGCGGCGGCCCTCGAGCGTGCGCAGGCCCTGGCATCCGTCACCCTCACCACACGCGCCCAGCGCGACGAGATCGCCGACGCCATCGGCGGATTCCGCTTCACGACGGGTTTCGGCAAGACACTGTCGCGGCTCGTTCGGGCCGGCATCGGCGTGCACCACGCGGGCATGCTGCCGCGCTACCGGCGACTCGTCGAGACTCTCGCCCAACGCGGGCTGCTGCGGGTCATCTGCGGCACCGACACCCTCGGAGTCGGCATCAACGTGCCCATCCGCACCGTCATGATCACGGCGCTGAGCAAGTACGACGGCACGAAGATGCGCCAGCTCAGCGCGCGCGAGTTCCACCAGGTCGCCGGCCGTGCCGGGCGCGCCGGCTACGACACCTACGGCAATGTCGTGGTCATGGCGCCCGAGTGGGAGATCGAGAACGCGGTCGCGCTCGCGAAGGCCGGCGACGACGCGGCCAAGCGCAAGAAGATCGTCCGCAAGAAGGCCCCCACCGGCGTCGTCAACTGGGGAGAGGGATCGTACGAGCGGCTCATCTCTGCCGCTCCCGAGCCGCTCGTGCCGCAGCTGAAGCTCACCGCCGCGATGCTGATCAACGTCATCGGCCGCGGGGGAGACGTCTTCGGCCACGTGCGCGCACTCGTGTTCGACAACCACGAGCCGGCCGCGCGTCGGTTCGCCCTCGCCCGACGCGCCATCGCGATCTTCCGCACGCTCGTGGATGCCGGGATCGTCGAGATCGACCGCTCCGCGCCATCGCGCCCTCGCATCGCGCTCACCGTCGACCTGCAGCCGAACTTCGCCCTCAATCAGCCGCTGTCGCCCTTCGCGCTCGCCGCCATCGAACTGCTGTCGCCGGACGACGACGTGGCTCCGGGCGCCGGGGCGCGTGTTCACAACTCCGGAGATCTCGCCGCCGAGGAGCCCACAGCGCCCGGTTCCAACGAAAATGCGTCGTCCTTCCGGAGCTATGAACAGCCCGCCCCCGCGACCGCCCCCGCCCCCGTCGCCCCGGCGGGCGGCATCGGAACCGGTCACTACGCCCTCGACGTCCTGAGCGTCATCGAGGCCACCCTCGACGATCCGCGCGCCATTCTCGCGCAGCAGGAGTACCGCGCCCGGGGCGAGGCGGTTGCCGCGATGAAACGCGACGGCATCGAGTACGACGAGCGCATGGCGCTGCTCGAGGAGATCACCTATCCGAAGCCGCTCGCCGAGTTGCTCACCCAGTCGTTCGAGGTGTTCGCGTCCTCGCAGCCGTGGGTGCGCGATTTCGAGCTGAGTCCGAAGTCGGTGGTCCGCGACATGTTCGAGCGTGCCATGTCGTTCGCGGAATATGTTTCCTTCTACCAACTCTCGCGCAGTGAAGGACTGGTGCTGCGCTACCTCTCCGACGCCGACCGGGCGATCCGCCAGACCGTTCCCGCCGATGCGCGCACCGACGAGCTGCGCGACATCATCGAGTGGCTCGGCGAGCTCGTGCGCCAGGTCGACTCGAGTCTCGTCGACGAGTGGTCGGCGCTCATCGACCCCACGGCGGTGCTGCCCGAGGACGGCGCTCCGGTCGTGCCGCCGGCGCCGCCCTCCATCCTCACGAACGAGCGCGCGTTCACGGTCCTCGTGCGCAACGAGCTGTTTCGGCGGGTGCAGCTCGCGGCTCTGCAGGACGACGACGCGCTGGTGGCCCTCGACCCCGAGGCCGGTTGGCCCGAAGCCCTCGACCGCTACTACGACGAGCACGACGAGATCCTCACCGGCGGCTCCGCGCGCTCGCCGCGGCTCTGCGTGATCGACACGGCGGATGCCGCGGCATCCGGCCTCTGGCGCGTCGAGCAGACGATCGACGATCCGGCCGGCGACCACGACTGGCGCATCCGGGCCGAGGTCGATCTCGCGGCATCCGTCGAGGAGGGCGCCGCCGTCGTCCACGTGACCGAACTCACGCGCCTGTAAGCCCCCCACCTCTACCACTCGCGAGCCGCTATGTTCCGCGCGAGCCGCCATCATCTGTCGTGGCGGCTCGGTGCGATCGTGACGGCTCGGCGGGGCGGGTGGGGAGGACGGCGTCGCGTGTCGGATGCCGCGGCTAGCCTGGACGGGTGAGTGCAGCCACCGATCGGTACGACGACCCCTACGCGGACGTGCCGTGGGATGTGGATGAGCTGACGCCGCCCGACGAGTTCGACATGGCGCCCCCGCCGGAGTACGACGGGTATGCCGGTGCGCTCGCTCGGGCGACGCGCGACACGGCTCCGGACGCCGCGGCCCCGGCTGCGGCATCCGGCGATGCCCCGGCGCGACGCGCCGCCGCGGTCGCCCGCCCGCCTCGCTCGACCGATCCGAGGGCGGTGCTGAAGGAGGTCTTCGGCTACGACGAGTTCCGCGGCGATCAGGCCGACATCGTGGCGCACGTCGTCGCGGGCGGCGACGCCGTGGTGCTCATGCCCACCGGCGGCGGCAAGTCGATCACGTATCAGGTGCCCGCGCTCGTTCGTGCCGGCACGGGGCTCGTGATCAGTCCGCTCATCGCACTGATGCACGACCAGGTCGACGCCCTGCGGGCCAACGGTGTGCGGGCGGCGTACCTGAACTCCACCCAGAATGCGGCCGAACGTGCCGGCGTCGAGCAGGACTTCCTCGCCGGCGAGCTCGACCTGCTCTACGTCGCGCCCGAACGCCTCAGCGCTCCCGCGACGAGCGCCCTGCTGCAGCGGGGCACACTCAGTGTGATCGCCATCGACGAGGCGCACTGCGTCAGCCAGTGGGGTCACGACTTCCGTCCCGACTACCTCGCCCTCGGCGACCTGACCGATCGGTTCCCCGGGGTGCCGCGCATGGCGCTCACGGCGACGGCCACGCGCGCGACCCATCAGGAGATCACCGAGCGGCTGCGCCTGCCCGACGCGCGGCATTTCGTCGCGAGCTTCGACCGGCCCAACATCCAGTACCGCATCGAGCCGAAGGTCGATCCGCGCCGTCAGCTGCTGCAGTTCGTCCGCGCCCAGCCGGCCGGCTCTGCCGGGATCGTCTACGCCCTCAGCCGCAAGTCGGTGGAGCAGACGGCCGAGTATCTGCGCACGCAGGGCGTGGACGCTCTGCCGTATCACGCGGGGTTGGATGCCGCGGTGCGCGCTCACCACCAGCAGCGCTTCCTTCGCGAAGACGGCGTGGTGATGGTCGCCACGATCGCGTTCGGGATGGGCATCGACAAGCCAGACGTGCGCTTCGTCGCCCACATCGACCTGCCGAAGTCGGTCGAGGGCTACTACCAGGAGACGGGTCGCGCCGGCCGGGACGGCGACTCCGCGATCGCCTGGATGGCCTACGGGCTCGGCGACGTGGTGCAGCAGCGGCGTCTCATCGACCAATCGCCGGGGGAGCGGTCGTACAAGATGCGGCTCGGCCAGCACCTCGACGCGATGCTCGCGCTCTGCGAGACGGTGTCGTGCCGTCGGCAGAACCTCCTCGCCTACTTCGGGCAGAGCTCCGAGCCGTGCGGCAACTGCGACACCTGCCTCGACAGCCCCGACACCTGGGACGGGCTGGTTCCCGCGCAGAAGCTGCTGTCGACGATCGTGCGGCTGCAGCGCGAGCGCAACCAGGCGTTCGGCGCCGGACACCTCGTCGACATCCTCCGCGGAGCATCGACCGAGCGCATCCGTCAGCAGGGCCACGACGCGCTCGCGACGTACGGATTGGGAGCGGACCTCAGCGACCAGGACTGGCGCAGCGTCATCCGACAGCTGCTCGCCCGTGGCGTCATCGTCGCCCGTGGCGAGTACGGCGTGCTCGCGGTCGGCGACGAGGGTGCGGCGGTGCTGCGCGGGGAGACCCCCGTGCCGCTGCGCCGCGATGTGCTCGGACGCGGCGGGGGCGCCCCGCGCGTGCGCAAGGCGGCGGCCTCGGATGCTGTGGCCGACGGTGACCGCGACCTCTTCGAAGCCCTTCGCGCCTGGCGCGCCGGGGTGGCGAAGGAGCAGGGCGTGCCCGCGTACATCGTCTTCGGCGATGCGACGCTGCGGGCGCTGGCCGAGCAGCGCCCGGCATCCATCGCGGCGCTCGACGGCATCACGGGCATCGGCGCGAAGAAGCGCGAGGCCTACGGCGAGGGCGTCCTCGCGGTCATCGCCGCGCACTGACGCGCGTGCGCGAGTTGCGGGCTCAGCGGGGTGCCCGTCCATGCAGCGACGACCGAATCCGATGCGAGCCGTAGTCCGCAGGCCACCCGCGCCCCGCGCCCCTCGGTCAGCCCCGGGGGAGGATGTCATCGAGGTGGGCGGCGAGCTCTGCGGCCACGTCCACGCTCTCGCGGTCGTACAGCCACTGGTACTGCAAGCCGTCCCACAGTGCGACGAGCCGCATCGCCTCACGCGCGGGATCGCGGTGCGGCGGCAGGTCACCATCTCGCTGCGCCGCGCGGAGGACGGCGGTGAAATGGTCGATCGTGGCGGCGAAGCGCTGCGCGAAGTCCATGCGCCGGGGCAGGTAGAGCTGGAGCAGTTGCAGGCCGTCCCAGACGGCCGCGATGCGGATGGCCTCACCGTGACCGTCGCGGCGGGGATGCACGGCGCCGACGGTGCGGGCTTCGGACAGCTGGGCGACGAACACCTCGCGCAGCCGGCTGTAGCGCTCGCGCATCGCGGCGTGGGCGGGGTGTCCCCGGGTGGAGCCTTCGCCGACGAGCGCCGCATACACGTCTTCCTCGATCGTCCCGCGATCCTCACGGCCTTCGCCGCGCTCGGCGTCAGTCTCACCGCGAACTGGGGCGCCGGCACTGCCGCGCTGTTCGACGTGCTGTCGGGCCGGGCGCCGGTGCGCGGCAAGCTCCCGTTCGATCTGCCGCGGTCGATGGACGCGGTGAAGGCCTCGCGTCCCGACGTCCCGTTCGACACCGCCGACCCGCTCTTCCGCTTCGGTCACGGCCTCGAGCGCATCCGATGCGACGGCACCGGGCGCTCGTGCCCGTGCGGAGGCGCCGTGGCTTTCGCGGGGAGCCACGGTGGAACTCGGTCTCACAAAACGTGGGTGTGGGTCTCACACAGGGGAGGATGCCGCGGAGGCGCGCCGCTTTGTGGGCAGCGCGCAAGCGTTTTGCGAGCCGCCGTACGCGCTCCTACCGTCGAGCATGAGTTTTCCTGTCCGCTGTCGAAAGGTACGCCGATGACCGACGCCGCCGTCCGTCCGAAGAAGCCCGCCACGAACACGCGAACGCCCGCCGGCGGAGCCCCGACCGCGGCACACACCGCCGCAGAGGCCCACGAGCCGCGCATCCACGTCGACACGGTCACCGATCTGCTGCTGGGAACGTGGGCGCAGACCCGGCGCGAAGCCCGCGAGATGATCAAGGATCCGGCGCTCTGGAAGATCGAAGGGCTGTCGGTCGCCGACCATCGCGAACGCGTGTTCGGCCAGCTGCAGATCCTCGTCGACAACAACGGGTCGCGGCGCGCGTTCCCGAAGAAGTACGGCGGCCTCGAGGACAACGGAGCCAACCTCGCCGGCTTCATGGAGCTCGTGCTCGCCGACCCGTCGCTGCAGATCAAGTCCGGCGTGCAGTGGGGCCTGTTCGGCTCCGCGATCTACCAGCTCGGCACCGAGAAGCACCACGAGGCGTGGCTGCGCGACGTGATCGAGCTGACGCTGCCGGGTGCGTTCGCGATGACCGAGATCGGGCACGGCTCCGACGTCGCCGCGATCGGCACGACCGCCACTTACGACCCGGAGACCGAGGAGTTCGTCATCAACACGCCGTTCCGCGGCGCGTGGAAGGACTACCTCGGCAACGCCGCCGTGCACGGTCGGGCCGCGACCGTGTTCGCTCAGCTGATCACCGGGGGCGTCAACTACGGCGTGCACTGCTTCTTCGTCCCCATCCGCGACGACGAGGGCAACATGCTGCCGGGCGTGCAGAGCGAGGACGACGGGGTCAAGGGCGGGCTCAACGGCATCGACAACGGACGGCTGGCGTTCGACCATGTTCGCGTCCCGAGATTCAACCTCCTGAACCGTTACGGCGATGTCGCCGCCGACGGCACCTACAGCTCCGACATCCCGAGCCCCGGACGCCGCTTCTTCACCATGCTCGGCGCGCTCGTGCAGGGCCGGGTCTCGCTCGACGGCGCGGCGACGACCGCGACCGCGCTCGCGCTGCACATCGCGATCACCTACGCCGGTCAGCGTCGCCAGTTCGACTCGGGGTCGGGCAGCGACGAGGTGGTGCTGCTCGACTACGGCAAGCACCAGCGGCGCCTGCTGCCCCGACTGGCGCAGGTGTACGCGCAGTTCTTCGCGAACGACGAGCTGCTGCGTACGTTCGACGGCGTGTTCAGCGGACGCACCGACACCCCCGACGAGCGCGAGAACCTCGAGACCCTCGCCGCCGCGCTCAAGCCCCTGTCCACGTGGAACGCTCTCGACACCATCCAGGAATGCCGCGAGGCCTGCGGCGGGTCGGGCTTCATGGCCGACAACCGTCTCGTCGGGCTGCACCACGACCTCGACGTCTACGTCACCTTCGAGGGCGACAACAACGTCCTGCTCCAGCTGGTCGGCAAGCGCCTGCTCAACGACTTCGCGAAGCAGTTCAAGGGCGCGGATGCCGCGAAGCTCGCGTCCTTCGCCGCGAAGCAGACCGCCGGCAAGGTGTTCCACGGGGCGGGGCTGCGCCAGCTCGGTCAGGCCGTCACCGACTTCGGCTCCACCGCGCGCTCGGTCGAGCTCGGGCTGCGGGCCGAGCAGCAGCACGAGCTGCTCGCGGAGCGCGTGCGGCAGATGATCGAAGACATCGCCGGGCGGCTGCGCCCGGCATCCAAGGCATCGCCCGCCGAGGCGGCGGCGATCTTCAATGCCAATCAGGCCGCGCTGATCGAGGCGGCGCGGGCACACGGCGAGCTGCTGCAGTGGGAGGCGTTCAGCGACGGCATCGCCGGCATCTCCGATCCCGGCACGGCGCAGGTGCTGGGGTGGCTGCGCGATCTGTTCGGTCTGCACCTCATCGAGAAGCACCTCGCCTGGTATCTGATCAACGGCCGACTGTCGGCGCAGCGCGCGGCATCCGTCTCGAAGTACATCGACCGCCTGCTGCTGCGGCTGCGCCCCCACGCCCAGGACCTCGTCGACGCGTTCGCGTTCGAGCCGGAGCACGTGCGCGCACCCATCGCCTCCGGGGTCGAGCAGGAGCGCCAGCGCGAGGCGCGGGCGTACTACGCCGATCTCGCCGCCTCCGGCGAGGCCCCCGTCTCGGAGAAGTCGCTTAAGAAGAAGTAGCCGCGCGGCGGAGGCTGCCTGCCCCGCCGACTCCGCAGAATGTCACGAACTCCGCACGATTGCGCCCGCATCGTGCGGAGTTCGTGCATTCTGCGGAGTTCGTAGGTGAAGCTGCGGCACGTCGCGGGAGACGGCCGCACCACTGGACGCGCTCATGCCTCCGAGGGTAGCTTGTTTTGAACATGTTCAGAAAGCGGATGCCGGTGCACGAGCAGACACGGCGGCGCGTCGTCGTCGCCGGGGCGTCGGGCTTCATCGGGAGGGCCGTCGTCGAGTCGTTGCGCGCTCGTGGCGACGAGGTCACGGTCGTCGGTCGCACCGCCGGGGTGGCCTGGAACGACGCCGCCGCACTCGTCAGAGCCGTCGAGGGAGCCGAGGTCGTCGTGAACCTGGCGGGGAAGTCGGTCAACTGCCGCTACACCGACCGCAACCGCGACGAGATCCTGCGCTCACGCATCGAGACGACGCGCGCCCTGCGGACGGCGATCGCCGCGGCGTCGTCGCCTCCGGCCGTGTGGCTGAACGCGTCCACCGCCACGATCTACCGGCACCGCACCGATGCCCCGCACACCGAGCATGCCGGTGAGCTCGGCACGGGATTCTCCGTCGACGTGGCGCGGGCGTGGGAGGAGGAGCTTTTCGCGGGAGAGCTTCCGCAGACGCGCCGTGTCGCGATGCGGATGGCGATCGTGCTGGGCGACGGCCCCGCCACCCGGATGCTGACGACGCTCGCCCGCCTCGGCCTCGGCGGATCTCAGCGCGACGGCTGGTGGCTGCAGCACCGCCGCTACCGCGGCATCGGGCCGCATCCGAGCGGCGACGGGCGCGCGCCGCACCACCGCACCCGCGGACGCCAGCGCTTCAGCTGGGTGCACATCGACGACGTCGTGGCCGCGATGCACTTTTTGATCGAGCGTGACGAGCTGGCCGGCGTCGTCAACGTCGTCGCGCCGCAGGCCTCCGACAACCGCACGCTCATGCGCACACTGCGGCGCATCGTCGGCGCTCCCTTCGGGGTGCCCGCCGTCCGCTGGATGCTGGAGCCGGCGATGTGGCTGCTGCGCACCGAGCCGGAGCTCGTGCTGAAGAGCCGCTGGGTCGTCCCCGAGCGGCTGACCGCGGCCGGGTTCGTCTTCGCGCACCGTGACCTGGAGGAGGCGCTGCGAGCGAGTCTCGCATCAGCCGCCCCGCGCGGCGCCCGCGCCGGCGTCGGCGGGGATGTCGGCGCCCGCGGTTAGCCTGACCGAGTGGATGATCTGCGCGAAGGCCCGGACGGCCTGCTCCGGTGCGGCTGGGTGGGCGACGACGCCGAGTACCGGCGCTACCACGACGAGGAGTGGGGTCGTCCCCTGCACGGCGACTGCGCCCTCTTCGAGAAGATGAGCCTCGAGGGCTTCCAGGCGGGGCTGTCGTGGATCACGATCCTGCGCAAGCGCCCCCGATTCCGCGAGGTGTTCGCAAACTTCCAGCCCGCCGTGGTCGCGGAGTTCGACGAAAACGATGTCGAGCGGCTGATGGCGGATGCCGGGATCATCCGCAACCGCGCGAAGATCCTCGCGACCATCGGCAACGCCCGCCTGGTGCGGGAGATGGAGCCGGGTGCGCTCGACGATGTCATGTGGTCGTTCGCGCCGCCGGTGCGGGCCGAGGGCGAGCGTCCGGTCGCGTTCGCCGACGTGCCGGCCGTGACGGCGGCATCCGATGCGCTCTCGAAGGCGCTGCGTGCCGCCGGCTTCCGTTTCGTGGGATCGACGACGATGTACGCACTCATGCAGTCGGCCGGGATGGTCGACGATCACCTCGCGGGGTGTCATCGCGCGGTGTGAACGCGCGAGCGGGTCGACGCGGGACTGTGCGACGTCGCACCCTCGCGGCAGACTGTCGCCATGACACCGGCATCCGAACACGTCGCCGACTCCCACGGCCTCATCCGCGTCGTGGGCGCACGCGAGAACAACCTGCAGGGCGTCGACGTGGAGATCCCGAAGCGTCGGCTCACGGTCTTCACCGGCGTCAGCGGCTCGGGCAAGTCGAGTCTCGTCTTCGGGACTCCAGCGGATGAACGACCTGCTCCTGCTCCTGCGTGACAAGGGCAACACGGTTCTCGTCGTCGAGCACAAGCCCGAGGTCGTCGCCATCGCCGACCACGTCGTCGACCTCGGACCCGGTGCGGGCCGCGCCGGTGGACGCATCGTGTACGAGGGCGACGTCGCGGGGCTTCGTGCCTCGGGAACGCTCACTGGCACCCACCTCGATCACCGTGCGCGACTCAAGACTGCGACGCGTACGGCGCGCGGCGCACTGCAGATCCGCGGCGCCAGTCTGCACAACCTGCGTTCCGTGGACGTCGACGTGCCCCTCGGCATCCTCACCGTCGTCACGGGAGTCGCGGGATCGGGCAAGTCGTCGCTCATCCACGGCAGCCTGCCGGCGTTCGACGACGTCGTCGTCGTCGACCAGACGGCCATCAAAGGCTCGCGCCGTTCGAATCCGGCGACCTACACCGGTGTGCTGGATGCGATCCGCAACGCGTTCGCGAAGGCGAACGGCGTCAAGCCCGGATTGTTCAGCGCCAATTCCGAAGGCGCCTGCGCCGCGTGTCGAGGCCTCGGTGTCATCATCACCAATCTCGGGTTCACACAGAGTGTCGAGACCCGCTGCGAGCTGTGCGGCGGCAGCGGGTTCAGCGACACCGTCCTCGAGTACCGGTGGCAGGGCAAGACGATCGCGGAGGTGCTGGCGATGTCGGCCGACGAGGCTGCCCCCTTCGTCGGCACGGGGCCGGCCCACGCGGTCCTGCGGCGGATGATCGACGTCGGGCTGGGCTACACGACGCTGGGCCAGTCGCTCTCCTCGCTGTCAGGCGGTGAGCGGCAGCGTCTGAAGCTCGCGATCGCGATGGCCAAGCCCGGCGCCGTGTACGTTCTCGACGAGCCGACGACCGGCCTGCACCTCGCCGACGTCGACAACCTGCTCGCGTTGCTGGATCGTCTCGTGGATGCCGGCAACTCGGTGATCGCGATCGAGCACCACCAGGCGGTCATGGCGCACGCCGATTGGATCATCGACGTCGGTCCGGGCGCCGGTCGCGAGGGTGGTCGAGTCGTGTTCGCGGGAACACCTGAGGACCTGATCGCCACGGGTGAGACGCTCACGGCTCGTCATCTGGCTACCTACGTCGGAGCAGGACGATCCAATAGTGGGTAGTTCTCCCCATGCGCAAGGCCACGCAGCCGTTGATTTCGTGACGTAGGCTATCCGGGTCTGCACGACGTGTGCGCCTGCTTCAGCAACAGGTCCCGACGCCACGCAAATGAATACGAGCCCGGAGGGGAGCCGAGCCCACAATGAAGTCCTTTGCGTGGCTTCGCGCGCGCCCGCGTACGCTGATTTCTACCGCCGCGGTCACCGCGGCCGCCCTCGTGGTCGGCTTCTTCGCGGTGTCGTACGAGGGTAAGCCGACGACCGAGGTCGACCTCAACGACGGCGGCGTGTGGGTCACGAAGCAGTCCAGCCTACTGATCGGCCACTTCAACCACTCCTCGCGCGTGCTCGATGGCGGACTGCGCGCCGGCACCTCCGACTACGACATCCTGCAGAGCGGCACCCGTGTGCTCGTCGTCGACTCGACCGCATCGTCGATCGCGGCCGTCGATCCCGCTCGCGTCATCATGTCGGACTCGGCCGAACTCAAGCCCGGGTCCACCGTCGCGATGGGTGCCGACACCGTCGCGGTCATCGAGCCCACCGGTTCACTCTGGACCAGCCCGTTCACGGCCATCAGCGGCATCGGCGCCCAGGGCGCCGAGCCCGTCGCCGACGAGGGCAAGAACGCGAAGATCGCCGTCGGCGTCGACGGCACGGTGTACGCGGCCTCCGCGTCGGAGGCCGCCGTCCGTTCGTACGGCCAGGGCGACGACGGCACGACGGTGCAGAAGTCGTCGCGCGATCTTCCCGGTGTGACGGCCGACCACAAGCTCTCCTTGACCGTCGTCGGCACCACGCCGTATGTGCTCGACCACGACACCAACACGCTCTACGGCGGCGACGGGCTGCGCGTGCAGGTGCCGGGCGACGCCGTGCTCCAGCAACCGTCGGGCACGGCCGACGCCGTGACCCTCGCGACGCCGACGTCGCTCGTGCGCATCCCGACCGGCGGCGGCGATCCTCGGACGATCGAGGCCGGCGGCTCGAAAGGCACCCCCGCCGAGCCGGTCTATGTGGCCGGCTGCGCGTACGGCGCCTGGTCGGGCAGCGGACGGTTCGTCCGCGACTGTCCCGGCGACGCCGACGACGCCGCGCGGGACGTGCCCGGCGTCGAGGCGACGAGCGTGCTGCGTCTCCGGGTCAATCGCGACGTCGTCGTCCTCAACGACGTCTTCGGCGGTGCCGCGTGGATGGCCTCCGATTCGATGCAGCGCGTCGACAACTGGCAGGACATCACGCCGCCCGAGGGCGACGGCGACGACGAGGAGAAGACGACCGAGGAGACGGTGCAGACCACGCTCCCCGAGCGCACCGACCAGAACACGCCACCGATCGCGCAGGACGACCAGTACGGGGTGCGACCCGGCCGTACGACGGTGCTGCCGGTGCTCGACAACGACACGGATGCCGACGGCGACGTGCTCGTCGCCGCACCCGCCTCGACCCCCGCGTTCGGCAGCGTCGAGCCGATCAACAACGGGGCGGCCCTGCAGTTCACCGCCCCCGAGGGGGCGACCGGCTCGACGAGCTTCCGCTACACCGTGGAAGACGGCCGTGGCGGCGAAGCCACCGCGACCGTCACGGTGACGGTGCACCCGTTCGACGTGAACGCGGCTCCCGTGCAGAAGCGCACCACTCCCATCACCGTGGAGTCCGGCGGCACGGCTTCGTACAACGTGCTGTCGGACTGGATCGACCCCGACGGCGATGACATCTTCCTCAAGGACGTCGCCGCCGACGGCGGCGACGAGGCGGACTTCACGCCGGATGGGCAGATCACGTACCGTGCGATCGGCGGCGTCCAGGGGCGCAAGGACGTGCCGATCGTCGTGTCGGACGGCACGGCGGACGGCGCCGGCATCGCGCGCTACGACATCCGCCCGCTCGGCACGACCGTGCCGGTGACCAACTCCGACCACGTCGTCACACAGGTCGGACGCACGGTGACGGTCTCTCCGCTCACGAACGACACGAGCTCCGGCAGTGAGCCCTTGCGCCTCACCCGCGTCGACGAGGTGCCCGGCGCGACGATCGTCCCCGACTTCGCGAACAAGACCTTCACGTTCACGGCCTCCAGCCCCGGCACGTACTATCCGCAGTACCTCGTATCGGCCGGCCCCAACTCCGTTCCGGGTCTCGTCCGCATCGATGTACTTCCGGCATCCAACGAGGACCTGCCGCCCGTCGCGGTGCGCGACGTGGCTCTGCTGCCCGTCGGCGGCGACGTGCTCGTCAACGTGCTCTCCAACGACACCGATCCCGCCGGCGGCATCCTCGTGGTGCAGTCGGTCAGCGCCGTCCCCGGCTCCGGCGTCGCAGCCGCGGTGCTGGGCCACGAGACCGTGCGCATCAGCGACATCGGCTCACTCAGCAAGCAGGTGCGCGTCGGGTACACGATCTCCAACGGCTCGCGCACGGCCGAGGGCGAGATCGTCGTGATCCCGGTGCCGCCGCCCGCGAAGCTGCGCCCGCCGGTCGCCAACGACGACCAAGCCGTCGTGCGCGTCGGCGACACCGTCACCATTCCCGTGCTGGCGAACGACTACCACCCCAACGGCGACACGATGCACGTCGCCCCCGATCTCGTGCCACCGCTGGTCGACCCCGCCGACGGCGAGGCCTTCGTCTCCGAGGACAAGGTCCGTTTCCGTGCCGGCAACACCCCGAAGACCGTCTACGTGACGTACGAGGCCGTCGACTCGACCGGTCAGCGCGACGCGGGGTACGTCACGATCCAGATCCTGCCGCGCAATGACGAGGCCAACTCCGCGCCGAAGCCGCGCGACCTCACCGCACGGACGCTCAGCGGTTCGACCGTCACGATCCCCGTGCCGCTGGACGGCATCGACCAGGACGGTGACTCGGTCGAGCTGGTCGGCATCGCCGACGCGCCGAAGAAGGGGCGCATCGTCGAGACCGGCGCGAACTCGTTCACCTACGAGGCATTCGGCGACTCCGCGGGCGTCGACCGGTTCTCCTACCGGGTGCGCGACAGCCTCGGCAAGGACGCCACGGCCACCGTGCAGGTCGGAATCGCACCCGCGGCATCCGTGAACCAGGCGCCTTACGCGGTGCGCGACACGGTGACGATCCGCCCGGGACGCGAGGTCGCGGTGCCGGTCCTCGCCAACGACTCCGACCCCGACGGCGACGAGTTCGGCTTCGCCGCGGACGACCCGGTGACGCTGCCGCCGAACGTCCCCGGCCTGAAGGCGCGCGTCAGCGGGAAGTATCTGCTCATCACGGCTCCGAACGAGCAGATGAACACGTCGCTGCAGTACGCGATCACCGACTCGCGCGGCGCGCGGGCCTCGACCAGCGTGCAGATCACCGTCGACCCGAACGTTCCGCTCGAGCGTCCCATCGCCCGCGACGACCGCGTGCGCGCCGAAGACGTCAAGGACGGCACCACGGCCGATGTGGCGGTGCTCGAGAACGACGACGATCCCGACGGCACGAAGAGCGATCTCACGGTGACCCTCGGTGCGGGCGGGGACAACGCCCGCGTCGGCGCGGACGGCACCGTGCGGGTGCAGGTCACCGACCAGCGCCAGCTCATCACGTACACGGTCACCGACCCCGACGGTCTCACCGACTCTGCGTTCATCCGGGTGCCGGCGCTGTCGGAGCTGCCGCCGAGCCTCATCTCCACCAAACCCGTCGAGGTCAAGAGCGGCGAGACCATCGACCTTCCGCTGTCGCAGTACGTGCGCGCGGCCGGTGGCAAGAGCGTCGTGATCACCGAGGCCGCCAAGGTGTCGGCGGTGCACGCCAACGGCGCGAACCTCATCAAGGACCAGCAGACGCTCGTCTACACCTCGGCCGACCGCTACTTCGGTGCCGACGCGCTGACGTTCGAGGTCACCGACGGCGACGGTCCCGACGACCCGACCGGGCGCAAGGCCACGCTCACGATTCCGATCACGGTTCTGCCGCCCGACAACCAGTCGCCGACGATGCTCGGCGCCTCCATGAACGTCGCGCCCGGCGAGGATGCCACCGTGCTCGACCTCGCGGCGCTCGCGACGGATCCCGACCCCGGCGATCAGGGCAAGCTCACCTTCCGCATCAAGGGCTCGACCCCTGATGGTCTCACCGCCTCGGTCGACGGCACCCAGCTGAAGGTGTCGGCCGCGGCATCCGCGAAGAAGGGCACGCGCGCCGACCTCACGGTCACCGCCGATGACGGCACGACGACGCCGGCGGAAGCGACGATCTCGATCACCGTCACCGCGTCGACGCGGCCGCTGGCCAGCGCCAACGACGACGTCATCGCCGAGTCGAGCCAGGGCTCGACCGAGTCGGTGCCCGTGCTCGCCAACGACGTCAACCCGTTCCCCGACACCCCGCTCAAGATCGAGAACGCGGTGCTGGAGACCGGGCAGGCCCAGGTCGCCGTCAAGGGCGACCGGGTGGAGGTCACCAGCGACACGTCGTTCGTCGGCACCGTCATCGCGCGCTACCGCGTGATGGACGCGACCGGAGACCCCGACCGCGCGGTCGAGGGACGCATCCGCATCACGGTGCAGGGAAAGCCGGATGCCCCGGGTCGCCCCGTCGTCTCCAGCATCCAGAGCCGCACGGTCGTGCTCTCGTGGACCCCGCCGACCGACAACGGGTCGCCGATCACCGGGTACACCGTCACGTCGACGGCGAACAACTACATGAAGCAGTGCGCGTCGACCACGTGCACCCTGGACGGGCTGACCAACAACGTCGAGTACAACTTCGTGGTCACGGCCAGCAACAAGGTCGGCACGTCCGACCCGTCGCTGCCGTCGGAGACCGCACGCCCCGACGTGCGCCCCGACACCCCCGCGCCGCCGACGCTGCAGTTCGGCGACCGCAGCCTCACCGTGTCGTGGGTTCCGCCGCGCTCGGAGGGCTCGCCGGTGACGTCGTACACGCTGGAGATCTCGCCGGCGCCGCCGTCGGGCATCGTGCAGAAGACGGGCGTCACCGGAACCTCGATCGTCTGGGACGGCCTCGAGAACGGGGCGTCGTACCAGGTGCGCGTGCGCGCCCACAACAAGGCACCGGATCCGAGTGAGTTCAGCCCGTGGTCGGCCGCCATGGTGCCCGCCGGGAAGCCGGATGCGCCGGCTGCGCCGACGACGACGCTTCTCGACCCCGTAGGGTCGCAAGCGCAGATCCGAGTGGATTGGAAAGCGCCCGCGAACAACGGAGACACGATCTCCGGCTACGAGCTGCGCGTTCTGCGCGGAGGCTCGGTCGTCAACACGATCCCCGTCTCGGGCAGCCAGACGAGCCAGGCCGTCAAGGTCGACACGTCGACGACGGACTACACCTTCGACGTCCGCGCCCAGAACAAGGCCGGCTGGGGCGATCGCAGCCCGCAGTCCGCCCCGCGCCGCGGTGTCACCGCTCCGGCGGCGCCGACGGGGGTCGCCGCCACCGAGGGCAACAACACGGTGGGTGTGACGTGGCAGGCGGGTTCCGGCAACGGTGCCACCGCGAACGAGATCCAGTACCAGTACTCCGTGAACGGCGGCGGCTGGCGCGGCGACTGGGTCGGCGGCGGCACCAACGGCGCCGGCACGATCGGCAACGGCCAGGTCAACAACAACGGCACGTACACGATCCGCGTGCGCGCTGTCTCGACCGTCGACGGCAGCACCTACGCCAGTGGGGCCTCCAACGACTCGAACGCCGTGTCGCCCTACGGGCCGATCGGCAACCCGTCAGCGAACGCCTCGGCATCCGGAACGAACATCACGTACTCGTGGTCCTCGCCGTCCCGCAACGGGCGCGACATCGCCACCGAGGTGTACATCGACGGCGGCCTCGTCAGCCGTGACGCGAGCGGCTCGATCGCGCGCGGCTACGGCTACAGCGAGACGCACAGCATCGAGGTGCGCACGAGCGCGGCCGGCCAGACCACCACGGCGTCCGACTCGGCACGCACGGTCGATGCCCCGCCGCCCCCGCAGCCACGGGTGTGGGTCAGTCGTGGCGACTACGTCCCGGGCGGCGGATGCGTCAACGGCTGCTACAAGTACGTGGTGAACACGCAGAACTTCCCCGCCGGCCGGTACAGCATCCAGTGTTGGCACGACACCGGTGGCCCTACGCAGTTCGGCGGCACGTTCGCCTTCAACCTGCCGGCGAACGGCTCCGTCCAGCTCGAGTGCTGGAAGGGCGCCGACGGCAACAACGCGTGGGTCGACATCCTCGGATGGGGCGGGTCGGTCGACACCGAGAAGACATGGTGGCCACGGGGTTGACCCGGCCGCATCGATCAACGACGACAAGGAACGAACGAATGAGCATGACCCCCGAACAGGCCGCGTGGTTCCGCGACACCTTCACGCGTCTCGTCGACAACGTCGATCAGGCGCTCCTCGGCAAGCGCGAGGTCGTCGGCCTCGTGCTTTCGGCGATGCTGGCTGAAGGCCATGTGCTGCTCGAGGACGCTCCCGGAACGGGAAAGACCAGCCTCGCCAAGGCGATCGCCGCGTCGGTGCAGGGAACGAGCACGCGCATCCAGTTCACGCCCGACCTGCTGCCCTCCGACGTCACGGGCGTCACGATCTACGATCAGCAGAACCACCGGTTCGAGTTCCACCGGGGACCGGTCTTCTCCTCGATCGTGCTCGCCGACGAGATCAACCGCGCCTCGCCGAAGACGCAGTCGGCGCTGCTGGAGGTCATGGAGGAGTCGCGCGTCACGGTGGACGGCGTCGCCCACGAGGTGGGTCGTCCGTTCCTCGTGATCGCCACGCAGAACCCCATCGAGCAGTCGGGAACGTACAAGCTGCCCGAGGCCCAGCTCGACCGCTTCATGCTGAAGACGTCGATCGGCTACCCGACGCTCGCCGTCACGGAGCGCATCCTCGCCGGCGCGGTCGATCGCAACCCCTCGGCATCCCTCAGCGCCATCATCACGACGAGCGCGGTCGCCGACATGGCGGACCTCGCCGCCACCGTGCACGTCGACCCCGTGGTCGCGCGGTACGCGGCGCAGCTCGTCGAGCACACGCGCGCGTCCGACGCGACCCGCCTCGGCGTCTCGGTGCGCGGAGCGATCTCGATGATGCGCGTCGCCAAGGTCTACGCGGCCGCGCAGGGTCGCCACTTCGTGGTGCCCGACGACGTGAAGACCCTCGCCGTGCCGGTGTGGGCGCACCGCCTCGTGCTCGACCCCGAGGCGGAGTTCTCCGGAACGACCGCCGAGAGCATCGTCCAGCGGGCGGTCTCCGCCGTGGAGGCCCCCCTGGCGCGGGCCGCCAGTTGATGTCGCCGGCGCCCGACACTCTCACTTCGTCGCGCCGCGCGCGGCGACGGGGTGATGATTCCGGCGTGCCCGCGGACGCCGCCGCGCCCGTCGCCCCGACGACGCCGACGTCGGATGCCGAGGGCGAAGCCGACGCGCCCCTCGTCGCTCCCCGGGAGGCCACCGCGGCCGAGCGCCGGCGGGAGCGCATCGAGGCGGTGCGCCGCCGCGTCGTTCGCGTGCTGCGGGCGATCGGCGACGTGGTGCAGCCGCTGGGGTGGGTGCTGATCGCGACCGCCGTGCTCGTCTGGTGGCTGGCCTTCGCCTACGGCTGGCGCGAGTTCCTCGTCATCGCCGCCGTCATCACGGTGACCCTGATCATCAGCCTCGGCTTCCTCTTCGGCCGCACGACGTACGAGATCGGGCTCGACCTCACGCGCACTCGCGTCGTCGTGGGCGAGCGCGCCGTCGGTGGGCTCATGCTCGCCAACCGCACGCCGCGAACGCTGCTGCCCTCCGAGGTCATCCTTCCCGTCGGCGCCGGGCGCGGCGTCTTCCAGGTGCCGCGCCTCGCCCCCGACGAGGAGCACGAAGAGGTCTTCGCGATTCCGACGACGACACGCGGTGTGCTCTCGGTCGGACCGGTGAGCGTTCGCCGCGGCGACCCGCTGGGGCTGTTCGAACGGGCGCACGACCGCCGCCAGGCCGTCGATCTGTACGTGCACCCGCAGACGACGGCGCTGGAGGGCCTGTCGCTCGGCCACCTCCGCGACCTGGAGGGTCTGCCGGTGCAGCACCTCGCGCGCGACGACGTGTCCTTCCACGCGCTGCGGGAGTACCAGCCCGGCGACGACCTGCGCCACGTGCACTGGAAGTCGACCGCGCGGGTCGGCGAGGTGATGGTGCGCCAGTACGAAGAGACGCGCCGCTCGCACTTCGTCGTGGGCCTGTCCACGCTTCCCGACGAGTATCGCGAGGCGGCGGAGTTCGAACTCGCCATCTCGGTCGCCGGGTCGATCGGCCTGCGCGCCCTGCGGGATTCCCGCGTCCTCGATGCGCGCACTCAGCAGGGGCCGCTGCGCTCGCTCAGCTCCCGTCGCTTCCTCGACGAGCTCTCGATGCTCGGGCACTCGCGCGCCCGGCTCGGCGGCATCGTCGCGCTCGCCGGCGGCATCGCGGCCCATGCACCGGATGCCGCGGTCGTCGTGCTCGTCACGGGCTCGCGCACCGACGCGGCCGAACTCCGCCTCGCGTGCTCACGATTGCCGCTCGGCGTACGCGCACTCGCGGTCGTCGCCGACACCCGGGTGGACGCACCGGCACTGCAGCGCATCGGCGAGGCCGACGTCGTCACCGTCGGTGCGCTCGACCAGCTGCCGCGGGCCGTCCGGAAGGTGCTCTCGTGAGCGCGCGCCCGCGGCTGCCGCGTCGCGCCCCGCGCCCCGCTGCACAGGCGGCGACGATCGAGCCGCGCGTTCTCGCTCTCGACCTGGCCGCCGCCGCCCTGCTGCTCGCGGTGTCGATCGTCGGGTTCGCCCCCACCTTCGATTCGCCGCAGTACCTCGTCGCCGGCGTCGGCGGGCTCGCTCTCGGGCTGGCGCTGGCCTGGGCGGGAGCCCGGTGGCGTCTCGGGGTGCTGAGCCTGACCGGCGCGACGATCGGCGCCTACATCGTCTTCGGCGGTGCGCTCGCGTTGCCGCACACGGCGCTGCTCGGCGTCGTCCCGACGCTGGAGACCCTGCAGCAGCTCGCCCTCGGGACGATCACGTCGTGGAAGCAGCTGCTGACCACGGTGCCGCCGGTCGCGGCATCCGACGGCCATCTCGTGGTCCCCTTCATCCTCACTCTCGTCGGCGCCGTCCTCACCGGATCGCTGGCTCTCCGGGCCCGCCACGGCACGTGGGCGCTGCTGCCCGCGCTCGCGGTGCTGGTCGCGACGATCCTGCTGGGTGTCGCGCAGCCCGCGGCCCCACTCGTCCAGGGCATCGTCTTCGCCGTCGTGGCGACGGTCTGGCTCGCGCTCCGGCGCGCGTGGGACCACGACCGCGCCGCGGTGCGGATCGAGTCGGCGGGGGCCTCGGATGCCGGGGCGGTGCGCAGTTCGCGCACGCGCCGACTCGTCGCCGGTGGGATCGTGCTCGCCGTCGCCTCGGCGGCGGGAATCGCCACCGCCGCGGTCGCCACCCCGCCGCGGTACATCCTGCGCGACTTCATCGTGCCGCCGTTCGACGTCACCGACTATCCGAGTCCGCTGCAGTCCTTCCGCGGCTACGTGCGCGACGACGCCGACAAGACCCTGTTCACCGTGACGGGACTGCCCAAGGACGGCCGCGTGCGGCTGGCGACGATGGACGCGTACGACGGCATCGTCTACAACGTGTCCGACGACGGGGCCGGCTCCTCCAGCGCGTTCACCCCGATCCGCTCCAACATGTCTCCCGCGGCGACCGGCACCGCGGCCACGCTGCGGGTGGAGATCGGCGACCTGAGCGGAGTGTGGGTGCCCGATGTGGGCGCCGTCCGCGACTTCACCTTCGACGGCCCGCGGGCACCGGAGCTTGCCCGCACGACGCACTTCAACGACGCCACCGGCGCCGCCGTCGCCCCTGCGGGGCTTGCGTCCGGCGACGCGTACACGATCGACACCGTCATCCCCGACCTCCCGAGCGACACGGCGCTGGCCGACGTGCCGTTCGCGGCTCTGAAGATGCCGAAGCAGACGGGCATTCCGGAGAAGATCGCCGACATCGCCTCCAAGGCCACCGCCAGCGCCGACACCCCGATCGAGCGCGCGCGGGCACTGGAGAGCTACCTGCACACGCAGGGCTTCTTCAGCCACGGCCTGGGCGACGACGTCGTCTCGCTGTCGGGACACGGGGCCAACCGCATCACGTCGCTCTTCGGCGGCGACCAGATGGTCGGCGACGACGAGCAGTACGCCGTCGCGATGGCTCTGATGGCGACGCAGCTGGGCATGCCGGCACGCGTCGTGATGGGCTGGCACGCCGACGAGAAGCACCCGCAGGACGGTCCGACGCTCACGGCCACCGGCGGCAACCTGCACGCGTGGGTGGAGATCGCCTTCCAGGGCTACGGCTGGGTTCCGTTCGATCCCACCCCCGACGAGGACAACAAGCCCAACGACCAGTCGACCAAGCCGAAGGCCAACCCGAAGCCGCAGGTGCTCCAGCCGCCGCCGCCCGCCCAGCAGCCCGCCGACCTGCCGCCGGCGATCGCGGAGAACCGCGACCAGGACGAGGAGCAGGCCGCAGACCTCAGCTGGCTCGGACCCGTGCTGCTGTACGGCGGCCTCACCCTCGGCATCCTGCTGCTGCTGGCGGCGCCGTTCATCGTGATGGGCGTGATCAAGGGCGTGCGCCGCGCGCGCCGCCGCAACGCCGAGCGCACCGCGGACCGCATCTCGGGAGGCTGGGATGAACTGGTCGATTCGGCCGTCGATCTGCGGGCTCCGGTGGCGATCGGGGCGACCCGTGCCGAGAGCGCGCTCGTCGTCGGCTCGACCTTCGACAACCCGCGCGTCACGCAGCTCGCCACCCGCGCCGATGTGGATGTCTTCGGTCCGGGCGACCCCGCACCCGAGGATGTCGACGCCTTCTGGCGCGAAGTCGATGACATCGTCGGCCAGATGCGCGGATCGACGACCGTCTGGCAGCGCCTTCGCGCACGGTTGAGCGTGCGGTCGCTGCGCCGCAGCGGCTGGTCGTGGCACGCCCTCGGCCAGGCGATCGCCGGCACCGGTCGCGCCGTCGTCGCGCGCGTGCGCCGCGGCATCCGCCCTCGTGGAACGGAGTCCTCCGATGACTGATCTGGATCTCGTGCGGCGCCCGGCACAGGTGGGCCGGCGGGTGGGCGCCTACCTGATCGACGCGGCGATCGGAATGGTCGTCCTGCTGATCGCGGTGGGCGTGTTCGCCGGTATCTCCTTCGGCACCGGAGGGGCACTGCCCCTGCCGCTGGCCGTGGCCCTGGCGTACGTGATCGGTCTCGGTTGGTTCGTCGTCTACACCCTGATGCAGGCCGGCGCCGGCTCGCTCGGTATGCGCGCGCTCGGGCTGCGACTCGTGCGGGAGGGCGGGGCGGTCGATGCGTCGGCCCCGGCATCGCGCCTCGGCTTCGGCCGCGCGCTCGGCCGCAACCTCGTCTGGGCGTTGGGCGGCGCGATCGTCGTCGGGTACTTCTCCCCGCTCTTCGACTCGTCGCCGTGGCACCGGGGATGGCACGACCGCGCCGTGGGGGCCGTCATGACCGATGTCGCCGGCCGCTCGCCCGTGCCGTCGCCCGCAGCCGATTCCGGCGCGGATGCCGCGCCCACCTCGCCCGCGTCGGCTCTGGCGCCGACGGTGCTGCCGGCCGCCCCGATCCTGCCGGTGGGGCAGGCGCCCGAACTCGGCGGCTGGTCGCCCGCCGAGCCTCCCGCGCCGGTGCGGAGCACTCCGCTCGCGAGCGGCGTCATCTCCTTCGTCCCCGGGGTGAGCGACGCCGACCGACTCGATCAGCCCGCGCCCGCGCCCGCACCCGGCCTGCCGACGGTGGAGGTGTCCGACGCGCCGCCGCCGGTCTCCGGCGCGCCGGCCGCCGATCGCGGGCCCGTATCCGGTGCCGGCGTGGTCATCGAGAGCATCGATGAGACACGGATCTCCACCGGCGAACGTCCCTTCGCGCGCCTCGTGTGGGACGACGGAACGCGGCAGGCGCTCTACGGCCGCACGCTCTTCGGCCGCAATCCCGCCCCCGAGACGGGCGCGATGGTCTCACCCGTGCGCGATGAGACCCTGTCGCTGTCGAAGACGCATTTCGAACTGATCCCCGACGATGATCGCGCCGTGTGGGTGGTCGACAGGCACTCCACCAACGGTGTCGCGGTGCGCCGCGGCGACGACCTGCTCCCGCTGGAGCCGGGGGAGCGCACTCGGGTCCGGGCGGGTGACGTGCTCGTGTTCGGCGACCGGCAAGTGAGCGTCGAGGTGACCTCGTGATCGACGCCACGCCGGCGGAGCCCCCGATCGTCGTCCGCGTCGGCGCGGCGTCGCACACGGGTCTTCGCCGCCGCGTCAACGAAGACGCGTACCTCGCTCAGGCTCCCCTCTTCCTCGTCGCCGACGGGATGGGCGGGCATGACGCGGGAGACCGCGCCAGCGCTGCCGTCGTGGCCGAGTTCGCCCACCTGGTCGGTGGTCCGAGCCTCGCCATCGACCAGGTGCGCGCGGCGCTGCGTCGTGCGCGCTCGCGCGTCGAGGCGATCGCCAGCGAAGGACGTGCGGCGGGCACGACACTGTCGGGCGTCGTCGTCGCCGACGTCGGCGGGGTCGGATACTGGCTGACCGTCAACGTCGGCGATTCCCGCACGTACCGCTTCGCGCAGGGCGTGCTCGAGCAGATCAGCGTCGACCACTCGGTCGTGCAGGAGCTCCTCGACGCCGGCGTGCTGTCGGGAGCCGATGCCGCCACCGACAGTCGCCGCAACGAGATCACGCGGGCGATCGGGGCGGGAAGCGAAGGCCAGGCCGACTACTGGATGGTGCCGGCCGAGCCGGGCGATCGCATCCTGGTCTGCTCCGACGGGCTGTCCGGCGAGGTGCCGGCCGATCGGCTGCGTGACATCCTCGCCGAGGAGAGCGATCCCGAAGCCGCGGCGACGCGACTGATCCATGAGGCGCTGCTGCACGGCGGACGCGACAACGTCACCGCGGTGGTCGTGGATGCCGTCCACGTCGCCGGCTACGACGACGTGTACGACACGGCCCCCGCGGGGGCGCGCCAGGCGGAGGCGGACGGCGACACCCGACCGCGCGCGGGCACGAGAGGTGATGTGTGATGACGGATGCGATGACGAAGACGCGGATCGACTACCGGCCGGCGGCGACGGACGACGCGTGGTGGCTCGCGGTCGACGGCGATGCCGTCGTGCTGCTGTCTCCGGCGGTGTCGGCGGCCACGGCCACCGGCGTGTGGCGCGGGCTGGGCACGGGGGGCATCGGCGCCGTCCTCGAGGCGCTCACGAGCGCGTTCGGCACGTCGCTCACGGCGATCCCGCCGTTCGCCCTCGCAATCGCCGAGGCCGGCGGCGTGCGCGTGGCCGTGCGCGGTGACGTCGAGGTCGTCGTCGAGGGCCAGCACCCCGAGGCGGTGTCGGGCGCGGGCGTGGCGACGTGGACCGAGCGTTTCGTGCCGGGGGCCGTGCGCGTGAGCGTCGCCCCTCACGCGGGCTCGCCGGCGCCGGCCGCGGACCTGCCGCTGCGGTCCGGAGTGGTGCGCACCGATCTCGTCGAGATCGACCTCGCCGTCGTGTCCGCGGCGTCCGCTTCTCCTGTTCCTCCTGCAGCTTCCGCTCCGGCCGTGGCCGTCGCCGTGGCCCCGGCCACCGGGCCGTCGGTTGCCGAGGATGCGTCGGATGCCGAGGAGCAACCGGGCATCGCCACCTCCTCGGCATCCGCCATCTCCCCGGCATCCGTCATAGATTCGGTGCCGCCGGGGCTGCTCGGCGGCGCCCCCGAACCGGAGCCCGTGCGGGAAGCCGGACCGGAGCCCGAGCCGGAAGGCGAACCGCAGGCCGCGCCGGCGGCGCCGGCTGCCGACACCTCGGCCGACACGCTGATCCCCGAGGCGACCGCCGCCGAGGAGGTCGCCGCCCCCGTCGACGAGTACGACCTGCTCTGGGGCGAGACCGTGGCCCGTCCGGTGTCCGCCGCTGCGATCGCCGCCGTCGACCCCGAGGCGGAGTCAGCGGCCGAAGCGTCCCCCGCGGCGCCCGCCGCGAACAACGCGACCTCCGCCGGCGACGGCGATGACCTCGGCGACCACGACGGGGCGACGATCGCCGTCGCCGAGATGCGGGCCCTTCGTGCCGAGCGACCCGCGTTCGATTCGACCGACAACGTGCCCGCGCGTCGGCCGGCGCGCGGACGCATCCGGCTGTCGACCGGACGTGTCGTCGAGCTCGAGCGTCCGGTGATCATCGGTCGTCGCCCTAAATCGACCCGCACCACCGGAGCCGACCTGCCGACCCTGGTCGCGGTGGACAGCCCCGATCAGGACATCTCCCGCAGCCACGTCGAGATCCGCGCCGAGGGCGAGCACGTGCTCGTCACCGACCTCGACACGACCAACGGCACCGTGCTGCTGCGCGGCGGCAGCGAACCGGTGCGGTTGCACCCGAACGAGCCGACGATGGTCGTCACCGGTGATGTCCTCGATCTCGGCGATGACGTGACCGTGACCTTCGAGGACCTCCCGTGAGCGCCGCCAAGCGTCCGCCGGCACCGCCGCCCGCCCTGCCCGGATTCACCTACGTCGACGTGCTCGGCTCGGGTGGGTTCGCGGACGTCTATCTCTATGAGCAGCAGCTTCCCCGCCGCCGCGTCGCGGTGAAGGTCATGCTACCCGACCGCTTGGCCTCGGGCTCGGCCGAGCAGTTCACCGCCGAGGCGAACGTCATGGCCCTGCTGTCGACACACCCGGCGATCGTGACGATCTACCAGGCCGGCGTGTCCGACGACGGCCGGCCCTACCTGGTCATGGAGTACTGCTCGCGGCCCAACCTGCAGGTGCGCTCCCGTACGGCGGCGTTCTCCGTCGCCGAGGCGCTGCGGGTGGGTGTGCAGGTCGCGGCCGCCGTCGAGACCGCGCATCGCGCCGGCATCCTGCATCGCGACATCAAGCCGGCCAACATCCTCGTCACCGAGTACAACCGCCCCGCGCTCACCGATTTCGGCATCGCGACGACGGCGGAGTCGGAGGAGTCGTCGGGGGGCATGTCGATTCCGTGGTCGCCGCCGGAGGCGTTCAGCGAGGCCCCGGGATCCGGGGTCGCCACCGACGTCTATGCGCTGGGCGCGACCGTCTACACGCTGCTGGCCGGGCGCTCGCCGTTCGAGCAGCCCGGCGGCCGCAACGGCGGCGCCGATCTCATCCAGCGCATCGAGTCCCAGCCGGTGCCGCCGCTGACGCGGGCCGACGCCCCTGCCTCGCTGCAACTGGTGCTCGAGCGCGCGATGGCCAAACGTCCGGGCGATCGGTACGAATCCGCCCTCGCCTTCGCCCGTGCCCTGCAGCGCGTGCAGATCGAACTCGCCCACTCGGTCACCCCGATCGACATCCTCGACGATGCCCCGCACGAGGATGCCGACGACGACGCCGACGGCGAGCTCACCCGGGTCCGCGGCATCGTCAGCATCGAACCGAACACAAACCCCGCCGCCGGCCCCACCCGCCGCCGTGACAGGGACAACCCGTGGGCGCCCGAGACGACGGGCACCCTGCCCGCGGCATCCACCTCCGCCGCCCCGCCCGACACGGCCGAGCCGACGCTGTTGCGCGGTCCGGTCTCGATCGCTCCGCAGGTCGACATCGATACGTCCTCGACGATCCGCCGCCCCGCCGCCGGGGCGCCGGTGACGGCGCACACGCTCGATCCCGCGGCCGCACGCACGGCGACCGCACCGGAGACCGACGCCGTCGCGGGCGGGGACGAGCCGGTGGTACCGCGGTCCCGCCGCGGTCTGTGGATCGGTCTCGGCATCGCCGCGGCCGTCGTCGCCGTCGTGGGGGCCGTCGCCGTCGGTGCGAGCCTGTTGGCGCCCGCCGTCGAGCCCCAGGCGTCTCCGACGCCGTCGACGACCGCCGTCGCGCAGGACCCGTTCGAAGACGTCGTTCCCGCGGTGACGCAGCTCGCCGGCCGGATCGAGGGCGGCAACGTCGTCTTCACCTGGACCAACCCCGACCCGAAGGACGGCGACGGCTACCTCTGGTACGCGTACACGCTGGCCGGCAACGGCGACGTCCGCAAGGTCACCGAGACCACGGTGTCCCTTCCCGTGGATGCCGCGGGCACCACCTGCGTCGCGGTCACTCTTGTCCGCAAGAGCGGCGTGGCGAGCACCGAGATGCGGAAGTGCGTCCCATGACCGACATTCACGACACGGTTCCGCCCCTCGACGAGGCCGCAGCGGATGCCGCGAGCAGCGACATCACGGTGGAGTTCGCGGGCGAGTACATCACGGTGCCGTCGGGCACACGGTTCACGATCGGCCGGGAGGGCGATCTCGCGATCGACGACAACCGGTTCCTGCACCGCCACTTCCTCTCGATCGAGCAGTCCGCCGGGCTGTGGTGGCTGGTCAACATCGGTTCGCGCCTGTCGGCCACCGTCACCGACACGGAGGGGCGGGTGCAGGCCCAACTCGCCCCGGGCGCCCGCCTGCCGATCGTGTTCGGAGTGACCACGGTCGTCTTCAGCGCCGGTCCCACCACCTACGAGCTGTCCGTGCACACCGCGCAGCCGGCTTTCCGCGAGACGGCACCCGAGAGCGTCCTCGACGGGGAGTCGACGATCGGCGCCGTTCCCCTCACACCGAGCCAGAAGCTGTTGATCCTCGCTCTGGCCGAGCCGGTGCTGCGGCGCGAGGGCACCGGGATGAGCGAACTGCCCAGCTCGGCCGCTGCCGCGCAGCGCCTGGGCTGGAGCATCACCCGCTTCAATCGCAAGCTCGACAACGTCTGCGACAAGCTCGACCGTCAGGGCGTGCCGGGCCTGCGCGGCGGCGTGACCAGTTCGGCCACGAACCGCCGCGTGCGCCTGGTGGAGCACGCCGTCGCCTCGCGACTGGTGGTGCGAGAGGACCTCGCCATGCTGGACGACCCGGCGGCGTTCGATCGCGACGCCGCCGATGACGCACCGCGCAGGAAGGAACAGGGATGAAGCTGCGCACCACGCTGGTCCGCCCCGGAGGCGAGCCGGAAGACCTCGTCATCAACGCCGATGCCGATGCGACCGTGGGCGACCTCGCACGCACCATCGCCGAGCTCGATCCGCGCGGCGGCGGGGCGGCGGCAGGCGACGAGGTGACGCTCGAGGCGTTCGGCACGATCGCTCCGGGCCCGGGAGAGGTGCTGGATGCCGCGGCATCCGTCTCGCACGTCCAGCTGGGTGCGGGCTCGGCCGTGCGCATCGTGCCGACCGGTTATCAGCCGCCGCAGAAGCTCGGCGACGTCGAGATCGCCTCGGGTGCGGGTGCCGGCACCACCATCCCGCTGCAGCGCGGGGTGGTCATCATCGGCCGAGACCCCCAGTGCGACATCGTGCTCGACGACCCGCTCGTCTCCAAGCGGCACGCGCGGCTGGAGGTCGGGCAGGGCCGGGCCGAACTCGTCGACCTGAACTCCGCCAACGGCATCCTCGTCGACGGCGCGCCGGTCACCTACCTGACCGCCGCCGACGGCCAGATCGACGCCGTGCTGGGCGACACGCGCCTGCGCATCACGGCGGCCCCCGCCGACGACACGGCGGCGCCCTCCACGTGGCGGCAGGTGCCGTTCGTGCGCTCGCCGCGGGTGGAGGCGCGCTACCTCGGCGAGGAGCTGCCCGGCACCGACCTGCCGGCACCGCCCGCTCCGCAGATGTTCCCGTGGCTGGCGATGATCGCCCCGGTGATCATGGGCCTCGTGCTGTTCTTCGTTATGAAGCAGCCCTACGCGCTCGTGTTCGTCGCGGCAGCCCCCATCCTCATGCTCGGCACCTGGCTGACGACGCGCCTGCAGGGCCGCGCGCAGCTGCAGCGCGACAAGGACCGCTTCGAGCAGCAGCTCACCCGCCTGTCCACCCGCCTCGAGCAGGAGCGCGAGACCGAGCGCCGCGTCCGCCGCGGCGAGGTCCCCGAGCTCGATCCCATCTGCGCCGACGCGCTCGCCGCCGGGCCCCTGGTGTGGACGCGCCGGCCCGAGCACTGGTCGTTCCTGCACGTCCGTCTCGGCGACGGCACCGCCCCGAGCCGCAACTCCGTCGCCGAGTCGACGAAGCGCGACGCGGCGATCCCGTCGTACGTCGACCGCCTCGACGAGGTCGTCGACGCGTTCCGCGAGGTCGACGACGTGCCGATCCTCGAGTCGCTGGCCGAGGCCGGCGCGATCGGCATCGCCGGCTCGACGGCGCGCGTCGGCGACACGGCGCGGGCGCTGCTGGCCCAGACGGCGGGGCTGCACGCGCCGTCCGACGTCCACATCGTCGCCTTCGTCGGCCCGGCCACCCGTGCGGCGCTTGCCGACCTCAAGTGGCTGCCGCACACGTGGGCCGCCGAGGACGCCCTCGGCACGGCCCCCATCGCCGACAACGCGGCGACCGCGTCGCGCCTGCTGGCCGAGCTGGAGGAGTTGGTCGACACCCGCGCGAAGCAGCTGCGGCGCCTGCGGGCGCTCAAGGCGACGGATGCCGCGACCGCCGCCGGCGCCGAGGTCGGCGAGTCGCGGGGGCGCGAGGAAGAGATGCCGCTTCCGGCATACGTCGTGATCATCACGCCCGACGCGCCCGTCGACCGGGGTCGGCTCATCCAGCTGAGTGAGCGTGCCGCCGGCAGCGGTGTCATCCCGGTGTGGGCGACCTCGCGCGTGTCCGACCTGCCTGCCGCCTGCCGCACGTGGGTCGAGCTTCCCGCCGACGGGGAGGCGAGCGCCAACTTCGTGCGTCTCGGCACCGTCATCTCCCCCCTGCGTGTCGAGGCGTTGGATGCCGCGCGCTTCGGCGTCGTGGCCCGGGCCCTGGCCCGCATCACCGACATCGGCGATGTCGCGGAGGACGCCGGGGACGTGCCGCGCACCATCCCCCTGCTACAGCTGTTGGGGTCGGACATGGCGACCAGCGCCGACGCCGTCATCGACCGGTGGACGCAGAATGCGTCGATCCGTGCGACGCGCTCCGGCGCCGGCTACCAGCCCAAGCTTCGTGCCCTCGTCGGACAGGGCGCGCAGGGCGCTCTGCACCTCGATCTGCGCCAGCAGGGTCCGCACGCGCTCGTCGGCGGCACGACCGGCTCGGGCAAGAGCGAGTTCCTGCAGGCCTGGGTGCTCGGCATGGCCGCCGAGTACAGCCCCGAGCGCGTGACGTTCCTCTTCGTCGACTACAAGGGCGGCTCGGCCTTCGCCGACTGCGTCAGCCTCCCGCACTGCGTGGGCCTCGTGACCGACCTCAGCCCGCATCTCGTCCGTCGGGCGCTGACGAGCCTCCGCGCCGAACTGCACCACCGCGAGCACCTGTTCAACCGGAAGAAGGCGAAAGACCTCCTCGAGCTCGAGAAGGCCGCCGACCCCGACGCTCCCCCCGCACTCGTCCTCGTCATCGACGAGTTCGCCGCACTCGCCAAGGAGGTGCCCGAGTTCGTCGACGGCGTCGTCGACATCGCCCAGCGCGGGCGCTCGCTCGGCATCCACCTCATCATGGCGACGCAGCGCCCCGCCGGTGTCATCAAGGACAACCTGCGTGCCAACACCAACCTCCGCGTCGCGCTGCGCATGGCCGACGAGACCGACTCCGACGACGTCATCGGGTCGAAGGAGGCCGCCCTGTTCGATCCCGGCATCCCCGGTCGCGGCATCGCCAAGACCGGTCCCGGTCGCATGAACCTCTTCCAGTCGGCCTACTCGGGAGGCTGGAGCCTCCGGGCCGAAGCCGAACCCGCCGTCGAGGTGCGCCCGTTCCTGCTCGGCGACGCGCCGGCGTGGGAGAAGCCCGCCGTCGAGGCGCCTGCCGAGACCGAAGACCTCGGCCCCAACGATCAGCAGCTGCTCGTGGCGCGCTTCGGCGACGCCGCGCAGCTGGCCCGCATCGCGCCGCCCCGTCGGCCGTGGCTCGACGAGCTGGCCACCACTTTCGACCAGACCAAGCTGCACCAGCGCACCGACGCCCGGCTGGTGCTCGGCGTCGTGGACGTGCCCGAGCGGCAGGACCAGGTGCCGTTCTTCTTCGAACCCGACACCGAGGGCCACCTCGCGATCTTCGGCACCGGCGGCTCCGGAAAGTCGGTGACCCTGCGCACGCTCGCCGTGTCGGCCGGGATCACCCCGCGCGGCGGTCCCGTCCACGTCTACGGGCTGGACGCCGCGACCGGGGGCCTGCGCATGCTCGAGTCGCTGCCGCACGTGGGTGCCGTCATCTCCGGCGACGACACGGAACGCATCGATCGCCTGTTCGCCACGCTCCGCAGCGAGCTCGACCGTCGCGGTGACGCGTATGCCGCGGCAGGTGCCTCCACCCTGACCGAGTACCGCGCCCTCGCGGGTCGCCCCGACGAGCCGCGCATCTTGCTGCTCATCGACGGGTTCCCCGCGTTCCGCACCGCGTTCGAGGGTGTGTCCGGGCGCGCGGAGGCCTACCGCGCGTTCCAGCAGGTGCTCACCGACGGTCGCGGCCTCGGCATCCACGTGGCCCTCACCGCCGACCGCGGCCAGAGCGTGCCCACCTCTCTTCAGGCGATGATCCAACGCCGCATCGTGCTGCGGATGGCCGACGAAGACGGCTATGCACTCCTCGGGATGCCGCGTGACATCCTCGGCGTCGACGCAGCGCCCGGTCGGGCCATCGTCGACGACCACGAGGCGCAGATCGCCGTCATCGGGGGCACCTCCAGCACGAAGGACCAGTCGCTGGCGATCGATCGGATGGCCGAGGTGATGATCCGCCGCGGCACGGTCGCTGCGCCCGCGATCCGCGCGCTGCCCACCGAGTACACGGCCGATGAGCTGCCGCCCGCGACGCCGACGGGGGTGGCCATCGGGCTGTCCGATCTCGACCTCGGTCCGTTCGGCATCGACGCCCACGGCACGTTCATCGTCGCCGGCTCGCCCGGCGCGGGCCGTTCGACCGCCGCCGCCGCGATCGCGCGGCAGACGCTGCGCGCGCGGCCCGACACGCCCGCGTTCTACATCGGCGACCGTCGATCGCCCGTGCAGGACGTCGTCGCGTGGACCGCGACCGCCGAGTCTCCCTCGGCGGCCATGGCGGTGCTCGGCGCCGTCGATGAGGCGGCCGACCGCGCCCAGGCGGGCGGACCCGTGCCGCTGGTCGTGCTGGAGGGCATCGGAGAGTTCGCCACGTCGATCATCGAGATGAACCTCTCCACGCTCGTCAAACGCGCCGGTCGCGGTGAGGTGTTCTTCGTCGTGGTCGGGGAGATGAGCGAGTGGACGACGAATTTCGGGCTGCTCGGCGAGATCAAGGCGGCGCGGCGCGGCGTCGTGCTGCAGCCGGAGACGATCGACGGCGAGGTCGTTCTCAAGACGCCGTTCCCCCGGTTGGTGCGGGGCGAGCTCCCGGTGGGACGCGGAATCCTGGCTCATCGCGGCAAGACCGTGCGCATCCAGTTCCCGCTGGTGGTCGGGGACGTCCCGGTCGGCGTCGAGTCGGGTACCCTCGCCTCCTCGGGGGCGCAGACATGACCGCGGTGGGCCGGGCGCGCGGGCGCTCATGGGGAGTTCTCCCCATGGTCACCGGCCGCGACGCCGCCTATCTTCGAAACAACAAGACCTCCCGGCACACCGGCCGGGCCAGATGAAAGGGGCCCTCATGGCCAATCTGAATGTCACCTACGACCAGATGAACTCGGCCGCCTCGCGCCTGCGTGACGGACAGAACGAGCTCGAGGCGAACCTGCAGCGCCTGCGTCAGCTCGTCGCTCAGCTCGTCCAGGACGGCTTCACCACGAGCCGCGCCTCGGGCGCCTTCGACGCCTCCTACACCGAGTTCACGACCGGTGCGACCAAGACGGTCCAGGGCATCGAGGGCATGGCCTCGTTCCTCGAGAAGGCCGCTCAGGCCCTGCAGTCCACCGACGAGCAGCTCGCCAGCCAGCTCGGTCAGTGATCGGGAACCTGCGGGGCGCTCGCGCGCCCCGCAGGTTCACGAGGCCTTCCACCTCGCGCCGGTGCGCCGAGTGTGCAGGTGGAGGGCCTCGCGAACCTTGGGGGATGACGATGACAGATGTGCAGCTCGACTTCGACGCCCTGCGCGCCGCGCGCGTGCGCGTCGATGAGGCGCTCTCGACATTCGGGTCGGCCGGAACGGTCGGGGACGACCTTGCCGTCCTCACCGGCGAGGATCGTCTTGCCGGCAAGGTCCGAGACTTCGCCGACAACTGGGACTACAACCGGGGAAAGCTCACCGAGAAGCTGCAGTTCCTGCGCGACAGCATCGATGCGATCGTCGACAGCATGACCGAGGTTGACGACGAACTCGCACGGCAGGCGCAAGAGGCCGCGCCCGAGACGCAGACCGACGGCGAGGGGGAGGGCTGATGAGCGCCATCTCGGTTGAGTTCGAGGATGTCCTTCTCGGTAACCCCGACCAGCTCGACCCCCGCGCGGCCGACCTCGTCACGGCGGCGGCAGCGATCGAGCAGGCGGCGCAGTCGCTCCGAGGACTCATCGACGGGCAGATCTCGCAGTCCACGGATGCCCTGGCCCGTACCGCGACGGAGGTCGCGCGATCGCTCAACAAGGCCCGCACGAGATACCGCAACACCGGGGAGGCCCTGCAGACCTACGCCGCGGATCTGCGCCCCATCCAGAAGGACGCCCGCGCGGCGATCGCCACGGCGGAATACTACGACCAGAGGTCGGCGACGTTACCGAACGACATCTCACGGCGCGAGGGCGACCTGCTGCGCGCCGAGGCCGTCGACGCGCCGCAACATCAGATCGACGAGATCGAGAACGATCTGCGGCGCCTGCGTCAGTCCGAGTCGAACGCCTACGCCCAGCTGCAGGATGCCCGGCAGCAGCTCTCCTCCGCTCGTGACCGCCTGCGCGCGATCGCCGACGCCGCGATCGCCAAGATCGAAACGGCCATCGAGGGCGACAGCGATTCGGCGTACGACAACTGGAACCAGTTCTGGGAGGGCGCTGCCAAGTGGATCGGCGACTGGGCCGCCAACGTGCTGAAGGGCGTGCTCGAGTTCCTCGGCCAGCTGTTGGCGGTTCTGGTGGCGATCGTCGTGATCCTCGTCGCGATCGTCATCGTGGTCGCCCTGCTCGCAGCGATCGCTGCCGTGATCGGCTGGATCGCCCTCGCGGTGCTCGCGGTACTGATCGTCGGCTCCCTCCTGCTTCTGTTCACCCTGCGCGACGGCAGCTCTTCGCGCCAGCCTCGACACGTGGACGATGCGTCCAAGACCTTCGACCGGTCGCCGGCCGCCCCCGACGCCCACGGTGAAGCCCCGGCCGACTACGGAGACCTGTTCGAGGATGTCGGGAGGCAGGACGTTCGCGGTGGGCAGGACTCGACGCACATCCGGGTGGTCGCGATCATGCAGGACGGAAAGGTCGTGGCCTGGCGGGTGCAGCTGCCGAGCACCCAGAACTGGAGCCCCTTCAACGAGCACGGAGGACTCAATGACCTCTCCACCGATGCGATGCTCGCCCTGAATCCCTCCGTGCATACGCAGTACGAACGCGCGGTGTACGACGCGATGCGCCGGGCGGGTGTGTTCGACAGCGATGCACCCATCATGCTCACGGGGTGGAGCCTCGGTGGGATGATGGCCGGCGACATCGCCACCGATCCGGCCCTCGACGGGCGCGTGCAGTCCGTGGTGACGGCCGGGTCGGCCATCGACAAGTATGCCGACGCGATCGATCCGTCGGTGCGCGTCACACAGGTCAACAACGTCTGGGATCCGGTGCACCACCTGGAGCTCGTCGGGTACGGTCGTGACGACGTTCCCGGGCCGAACTGGCAGACCTTCCATCCCGTCGACCCGCGGATACACGACTCGACGATGTACGGTGAGCTCGCGGACGACGTGGTCCCCGACGTGCGCCCCGGAGACGAGATCTTCTTCGCCGGCAACGCGGTCGGAACCACGGAGCACGTGCACGAAGAGGTCTACGTGCGCGGGTGAACGCAGCGGCAGAGAGGTGACGAGAGATGTCCAGGAATCGACTCTGGCACGCGATGGCTGCCACCGCAGTCCTCGCGCTGATTCTGACGGGATGTTCGGGAATGAATGAAAAGGATGTGTCCGACCGGCTCGGCCGCGAGGCTGGTCTCAACGGTGCGCTCGTGGAAGTGCAGCACCCCGGTCTGCCCACCAACGAGAAGATCGTGGTGTGGATGTTCGTCGACGACACGAGCGCTCCGGCCGTTGCCGACGACGTCACCCGCGTCGCGCGCGTGGCAGCCAACGACCCGGACTTGGCAGGAAAGGACCTCACCCTCGCCGCTGTCGAGGGCTCGCCGGCCGACCATACCGACCGCGTCGTGCTGGGATCGTCGGGAGTTCCCGTCATGGCGGCGGTCGCGGAGACCGTGGGTGGTCGAGGGGCCGAGGAGTTCCTCGAGCTCAGCGCCGCTGATGTTCGCCGGCTCGCCGGTCGGCAATGAGTGAAAGCGTCGGCCCACAGCTGCGTTTCCGCCTGCCGGGGGAGTGGATCTCGGTGGACCCGCGAGACGAAGACGCGGCTCGCGATCACAATGCGTCGCTCGCCCGGGAGATCGTCGGGCCCGCGGACGATGCGCCGCTGCTCCGTCGCCGTATCCAGTCCGGATTGGACGATGCGGCTGCCGCAGCGCGCGAGGCCTCGGCACGCCTGTTGCTGATCTGCCGCGAGATCGCGCCGGGCGTGCCAACTCCTGTCGCCATCACGGTCCACACCCCGATCACGATCACGCCTGCCGTGGGAACGGCTCCCGAGTCGGTGATGCGCGCTTTCGAGCTGAGCCTGCCCCACACCCGCGAGCCCGATCTGGAGACGGCGACACGAATGGATGCCGCCGGCTCGGCGGTGCTGCGTCTGCACGCCGTGAGCACGCAGGTGATCGAGGAGGACGGGCAGTCGGCCGTGCAGCGACGTCTGGTCGCGCGCTACTGGTACACCGTTCCGAACAGCAAACAAGTCGCGCTGGTGAACATGTCGACGCCGCTCGGTGACATCCCGCACGCGATGCTGCGCTTCTTCGACGCGATCGTCGCCGCATCGTCGTGGGGCGCGGCTGACGCGGCTTGACGCTCAGCTGCGGTAGTGGCCCAGCACCTTCACGATGATGCCGCGGCGCCGCAGCTCGGCGATGGCGTGCGTCTCCTCGTCGACCGTGCGACCGAGGGCATGCTTGTCGGCGACGACGACGACGTCGCCCGACACGAGACGGCCGAAGAGGCGGTTGAGGCGCTCGGCCCAACTCTCCCCGGTCTCGGGGGCGGGATGACGGAAGCCCTCGATCGGCACCCCGAAGTCTGCGAGGGCGTCACGCTGCGCGATCACCGACGGCAGATCGTCGCGCGCGACGACGAGTCCCACGAGGCGTGAGCCGGCGGGACGAGCAGCCCACCAGTCCGTGCCGGACACCACGACCGGCACGGCCGACGTCACGGCGGGCAGGGCGACCGACTCGGCGTAGTCGGCGGGGGCGCGCTGGTCGTCCGGCTGATCGGTGCTCACGGCATCCATTGTGTCCTACCGCGCCGACACGCGAGCCGATCCGGTTCAGTCGTCGGGGTCGCGTCGCAGCTGGATGCTGAGCTGGTCGGCGTCGAGCTGCGCGAGAGCGTGTCGGAGCGTTGCGGAGGAGTACGACCCCTCGCTCGACACGTCGACGAGACGCTCGCGCATGGCCTCGATCAGAGAGATCCGCAGGTCGATGACACTCGCGGTGCTGATCTCGGGCGCCTCGATCGGAGGGCTGCTCATGCGCTCGGCGAGCTTGGAGAGCACCTCGGGCGGAAACGGCTGGCCCGAGGAATCGGCGAGCCCGGGTGTGCGCAGGTGCGCCAGCGCGGCCTCCCGCAGCTCGTCGGCGAGACGCTCGGCCTCCTCGCTGCTACTGCCGTCGCCGGCGGCCGACGGAATGCGCAGCATGCGGATCACCCACGGCAGACTGAGGCCCTGGACCATCAGACTCACGAGCGCGACGACGAAAGCGATGAGGATCAGGAGCTCGCGGGCGGGTGTCGTCTCCGGGTCGAGCGTCTGCGCGGCGGCGAGGGTGACGACGCCCCGCATCCCGGCCCAGACGATGACGACGCCCTCCTTCCAGCCGAGCGGGGATGCCTGGTAGTAGTCCATGTCGTTCAGGACGCGTCCCACGCGGGCGCGCACACCCTCGACCCGGCGCTGAGCGGACGCCGCATCCGGCGTCCCCGCCGCACGACCGGTCGTGCGGCGGACGAGTCCGCCGCGGCGCGGCGCCGCGTTCGGGTTCTCGCCCGGTTGCGGGCGCAGGTCGCGGAGGTCGCCCTTCTCGACGTCGAAGGCGTCCAGCCGATCGCTGAAGGCCTGCAGTCTGTCGCGCTGCATCCGGCGGGCGCGACGACCGATCAGCGTCACCAGCCCCGACACATACAGCGCCCGCACCGCGAGCACGATCGCGAGGGCGGCGAGGGCGAGGCCGATCCCCACGCCCACACCGCTGTGCTTCTGGACGTTGGCGCTGACGATGTCGCGCAACTCCAACCCCATGATGAGAAAGACCGCGCCCTCCAGCAGCAGCTCGAGCGTGTGCCAGTTCAGCTCGTCCGACACGCGCTGCTCGGGAGTCGACCATCGCGCGGCGCCCTGGCCGGCGGTGATGCCGGCGGCGACCGCCGCGACCAGTCCCGACCCGCCGAGGTGCTCCGTGGGCAGGTAGGCGACGAAGGGGACGATGAAGCCGACGGCGGTGTTCGCCACCGGCTCGCCGATCCACCGCCGCACCCGCAGGGTCAGCAGGCCCACCCCGACGCCGATCACGACCGCGACGAGCACGCCCCAGGCGAAGGCGCCGATCGTGCTCCCCAGCGAGAATCCTGCTGCGGATGCCGCGACGGCGCTGCGCAGCAGCACGAGCGCCGTCGCGTCGTTGAGCAGGCTCTCGCCCTCGAGCATCGTGATGACGCGCGGGGAGATGCCCAGTTTCTTCGCGATGGAGGTGGCCACGGCATCCGTGGGGCTGACGATCGCGCCGAGGGCCACCGCGAGGGCGAAGTTCAATCCCGGGATCGCGAAGAAGAACAGCGTTCCCAACGCGAGGGCGCTGATGACGACGAGGACGACCGCGAGTCCGGCGATCGGCACGGCGTCGCGGCGGAACTCGATCGCCGGCAGGCGCACCGCAGACGCGTACAGCAACGGGGGCAGGATGCCGACGAGGATCAGCTCCGGGGGCACCGAGAACTCGGGCAGCAGCAGTGAGGCGACGAGCCCGATCGCGACGAGGATGAGCGGGCCGGCGACACCCAGTCGGCGAGCGAGGACCGTCGAGACGCCGATGACCGCGATGCCGGCGATCAGCCACGTGAGGTCGGTCACGGTCGGCTCAGATCACGCCGAGGGCCCGCACCGCGTCGCGCTCGGCGACGAGCTCGGCGACGGAGACGTCCAGGCGGGCGCGGCCGCGAGCGTCGAGGTCGAGCCCTTCCACGACGCGGAAAGCCGTGCCATCGCTCGTGACGGGTGCCGAGGAGTACAGCCCCGCCGGCACCCCGTACTCGCCGTGCGACAGCACCGCCGCCGAGGTCCACTCGTTCGCCGTGCCATGGACGAGATCGTGGACGTGGGAGATCGCGGCGTTGGCCGCGGAGGCCGCCGACGACGAGCCGCGCACCGAGATGATCTCCGCCCCGCGCTTGGCGACGCGGGGCACGAAGACGTCGTCGAGCCAGGATGCCGCGGCATCCGCCCCGCCGAGCTTCTCCGCCAGCGCGTCGAGCACCGGACGACCGTCCACGCTCGCGTGGGCGACGTCCGGGAACTGCGTCGCGGAATGGTTGCCCCAGATGGCGACGCCCTGCACCGCCGCCACGGGCGCCTCCAGAGCGGCGGCGAGCTGGGCGAGGGCCCGATCGTGATCCAGCCGAGTCAGTGCGGCGAAGCGTTCGCCCGGGATGTCGGGCGCGGCCGCCGCGGCGATCAGCGCGTTCGTGTTCGCGGGGTTTCCCACCACCAGGACGCGGATGTCGCCGGCGGCGACCTCGTTGAGCGCCGCGCCCTGCGGTCCGAAGATGCCCGCGTTGGCCGCGAGCAGGTCGGCGCGCTCCATGCCGGCGCCGCGCGGGCGCGCCCCGACGAGCATTGCGAGGTTCGCTCCGTCGAAGGCGATGCGCGGGTCGTCGGTGATTTCGACATCGGCGAGCAGCGGGAAGGCGCAGTCCTGCAGCTCGAGCGCCGCGCCCTCTGCGCTCTTGAGCCCCTGGGGGATCTCCAGCAGGCGCAGTCGCACCGGGCGGCCGGCTCCCAGCATGTCGCCGGCGGCGATGCGGAACAGCAGCGCGTAGCCGATCTGTCCGCCGGCCCCGGTCACGGTGACTGTCGTGGCATCCATGTCTCGAGCCTACGGCGACGCGTCACGGGACGATACGGTGGGGCATGACGTTCAACAGCAATGCAGAGCTGGGAGGCACGACCGCACGGCGACGAGGCCGCGGGGGAGGTACCGCAGCCGTCGCCGGCGGCGGTCTCGCCGGGCTCGGCGGCATCGCCGTGCTGCTGCTCATCCTCTTCACCGGCGGCGACGTCACGAGCCTGCTCGGCGGCGCCGGCGGCACCGCGCAGGACTCGGCGATCCAGGGTTGCGACACCGGCGCGGACGCCAACGCGAACGACGACTGCCGCCTGGTCTTCGGGCAGAAGGCGCTCGACGGGTACTGGTCCACGCACGTGCAGGGCTACCGTGCGCCGCAGCTGATCATCGTCGACGGTGCCGCCTCGACCCGCTGCGGCACCGCCTCGAACGCGACGGGCCCGTTCTACTGCCCGCCCGAGGAGACCATCTACGTCGACCCGACGTTCTTCGGCGTGCTGCGCAGCCAGTTCGGCGCGCAGGCCGGCAGCCTCGCCCAGCTGTATGTCCTCGCCCACGAGTACGGTCACCACATCCAGCAGCTGACCGGCATCATGGACCGCTACCCGAACGACGGGACCGGCCCGGCCAGCAACGGGGTGCGCACCGAACTGCAGGCCGACTGCTACGCCGGCGCGTGGATCGCCGACGCGACGGAGGCGAAGGACGTCAACGGTGTCGCCTACCTCCAGCGGCCCACCGACGCGGAACTGCGCGACGCGTTGGACGCCGCGGCCACCGTCGGCGACGACAACATCCAGGCCCAGTCGGGCCGCGTCAACCCCGAGACCTGGACCCACGGCTCGAGCGCCCAGCGGCAGCGCTGGTTCACGGCGGGGTATCAGAACGGGCTCGGAGCCTGTGACACCTTCTCGGTGTCGGGAGGAGAACTGTGAACGGCCCCGCCCACCTGGACGACATCCTCTACCCCGACATCGAGCCGTACGAGAGCGGATACCTGCTGGCCGGCGACGGGCAGCGCGTCTACTGGGAGCAGTCCGGCAACCCCGACGGCAAGCCGGTCGTGTTCCTGCACGGGGGTCCCGGTTCGGGCACCTCCCCGTGGCACCGGCGGTTCTTCGACCCGGAGAAGTACCGGATCGTGCTGTTCGACCAGCGCGGCTGCGGAAAGTCCACGCCCCACATGAGCGCGCCCGACGCCGACCCGCGCTTCAACACCACCTGGCACCTGGTCGCCGACATCGAGCTGCTGCGACGCAACCTCGGCATCGAGACGTGGCAGGTCTTCGGCGGCTCGTGGGGCTCGGCGCTCGCGCTGGCCTACGCCCAATGCCACCCGGATGCCGTGAGCGAGATCGTCCTGCGCGGCGTCTTCACCCTGCGGCGGCACGAGCTGGAATGGTTCTACGAGGGGGGCGCCGCGGCGATCTTCCCCGACCGGTGGGAGAGCTATCTGGCACCGATCCCGGTTCTGGAGCGCTCGCGGCTGATCGAGGCGTATCATCGCCGGCTCACCGACCCGGATCCCGCCGTCCACGAGCCGGCCGCGATCGCGTGGACCACGTGGGAGATGTCGACGCTGACGCTGCATCCCGACCCGGACCTCGTCGCCTCGATGACCGATGCGGCCACCGCGGTCGCGTTCGCGCGCATCGAGAACCACTACTTCATGCACGGCGGGTGGCTGCGCGAAGGGCAGCTCATCGACGACGTCGGCGCGATCCGCGGCATCCCCGCGGTCATCGTGCAGGGCCGGTACGACATCTGCACGCCGATCATGACGGCGTGGGATCTGCACCGGGCCTGGCCGGAGGCCGAGTTCGTCGTCGTCGACGACGCCGGCCACGCGGCATCCGAGCCGGGCATCGCCCGCGCCCTGCGCGCCGCGACCGACCGCTTCGCCACCTGACACCCCACTCCCGCACGCCGTGTCCCACTTTCGGCGGCGGGTGTCCCACTTTCTGTCTCCCGAGCGGGGTGCGGGCGACAGAAAGTGGGACACCGGCGGGGTGGATGCCGTGGCTCCGCCGCCGGAGAACCGGCGGCGCTGGTAGGCTGGAACCACTTGCGGCACCACTCGGGTGCCTCTCGCGTCGTAGAACGCTTCCCTCGCCGCCCGGTTCTGACCGGATGATCGGCTGACATTCTTCGTACGGCGACCCTGTGCGCATCCGCGCAGAGGCCACCGATCCGGGCCCCCGTGCCCAGAAACACCACCATGTCTGACATCACCTTCGGCGCGCTCGGCGTGCCCGCCCCCCTCCTCGACGTCCTCGCGAAGGACGGCAAGACCACCGCGTTCCCCATCCAGGTCGACACCCTGCCCGACACACTCGCCGGTCGTGACGTGCTCGGCCGCGGCAAGACCGGCTCGGGCAAGACCCTCGCCTTCTCGATTCCGCTCGCGGCCCGCCTCGGCGGCCCGCTCGCCGGCGGCACCCGCCGCTCCGGCCGCGTTCTCGGGCTCGTGCTGGCGCCGACCCGAGAGCTCGCGACGCAGATCAACGCGACCCTCGAGCCCCTGGCGGCCGCGTACGGCATGACGACCACGACGATCTTCGGCGGCGTCAACCAGAACCGTCAGGTCGCCGCGCTCAAGGCCGGCGTCGACATCATCGTCGCCTGCCCCGGCCGTCTCGAAGACCTCATCTCGCAGGGCTTCGTCAAGCTGGATGCCGTGGAGATCACCGTCATCGACGAGGCCGACCACATGGCCGACCTCGGCTTCCTGCCCTCGGTCACGCGCATTCTCGACAAGACCCCGCGCGACGGCCAGCGTCTGCTGTTCAGCGCGACGCTGGACAACGGCGTCGACAAGCTCGTGAAGCGCTTCCTGCAGAACGAGGTGCTCCACTCGGTCGACGAGGCGAACTCGCCCGTCGCCGCGATGACCCACCACGTGTTCCACGTCGGTGGCGTCGAGGAGAAGAAGGAGCTCGTGCGTACGCTCGCCTCGGGCACCGGCCGTCGCATCCTCTTCATGCGCACGAAGCACCACGCCAAGAAGCTCGCGCAGCAGCTGACGTCGCAGGGCATCCCCTCGGTCGACCTGCACGGCAACCTCTCGCAGCCCGCCCGCGACCGAAACCTCGCCGCCTTCAGCTCCGGTGCCGCCAAGGTGCTCGTCGCGACCGACGTCGCGGCGCGCGGCGTGCACGTCGACGACGTCGAACTCGTCATCCATGTCGACCCGCCCATGGAGCACAAGGCGTACCTGCACCGCTCCGGCCGCACCGCCCGCGCCGGCGCCGAGGGCTCGGTCGTCACACTCGTGCTGCCCGGTCAGGAGAAGGACGTCAAGGACCTCCTCCGCAAGGCGGCGATCACCGCGACCCCCGTGCCCGTGACGCCGACCTCGCCCCAGGTCACCGCGCTCGTCGGCGAGGTCGCCCCCTATGTCGCTCCCGCGCCGAAGGCCGAGCAGCCCGGCCGTGGCCAGGGCGGCGGCGGTCGCAGCCAGGGCGCCAACGCACAGCGCAAGCGCGCCGCGCGCGAAGGCGCCCAGAATCAGGGCGGCGCTCGTGGTCAGGGCGGCCGTGGTGGCCGCGGCGCCGGTCAGGGAGCGCAGGCGGGTCAGCCTCGCACCGACCGTTCCGGTCGTCCGGCCGCCGAGCGCTCCGCCGCCGGGCGCGAGCAGCGTCCTGCTCGCGACCACCGCCCTGCCGAGCGGTCGGCGCAGCCCGCGGCATCCGGAAACGCCCGCGCCACCGGCCGTCGTGCCTCGCACGGCGGTGGCACCGGCGGCGGAAAGCTCATGGTCGGCTCCGTCGTCCGCCAGAACGGCGGACCGCGACGCGCCGGGCGCTGATCTCGATCGCCCGCTGATCCGATCCGTGCGCTCAGATGCCGCGGATCAGATCGGCGGCGCGCTCGCCGATGATGATGGCGGGCGCGTTCGTGTGCCCGCGGATGACCGTCGGCATGATCGACGCGTCCGCGACCCGCAGGCCGTCGACGCCCCGCACCCGCAGGTCGGAGTCGACGACGGATGCCGCGTCGAGCCCCATCCGCGCCGTCCCGACCGGATGGTAGAGCGTGTGGGAGTAGCGCCGCAGTGACAGCTCGATCCGCTCCGCCGCGCTCATCCGCTCGCCACCGACCGGCTGCACCCAGCCGCCCGTCGTCACGGCGCGCAGTGCCGGGGCCTCGATGAGGCGCTCGCACTCCGCGAGGCCGGCGCGCAGGGTCTCGGCGTCGATGCCTGCGGGGTCGGTCAGATACGCGGGATCGATGATCGCGGCATCCGTCGGGTCGCTGGAGGCGAGGCGGATGGTACCGCGACTCCGCGGCTGCAGCAGGATCGCGCCCACCGTGATGCCCTCCGCGGGCGGCGGTACCAGGCCTTCGCCGACGTACGGCGCCGTCGCGAAGATGATCTCGATGTCGGGCAGGTCGGCGGGCGCGTCGGTGCGATCGGCCACGGCCGTGCGCACGAAGCCGTACGCTTCGGCGACGTTGGAGCTCAGCATGCCGCGCCGGGCGCTCAGGTAGCGGGCGAGCTGGGCGGGCCTGCGCGCTCCGTAGAGCGTTCCCCCGCGCGCCGCGGGCGCGAGACCGGCGACCAGATGGTCCTGCAGATTCTCGCCCACCTGCGGCGCGTCGACGCGAACGCGGATGCCGTGGGAGGCGAGGTGGTCGGCGGGCCCGATGCCGCTCAGCATCAGAAGCTGCGGGGTGTTGATCGCGCCGCCGCAGAGGATGACTTCGCGACGGGCACGGGCGTGCCGGGTGATGCCGCCGAGGTCGACGTAGACGCCCGTCGCCCGTGGCGCCGCATCCGTGTCGTCGTCGGCGAAGGTGACCCGCCGCACCAGCGCATCGGTGAGCACACGCAGGTTCGGGCGCCTGCGCGCCGGGCGCAGGTAGGCGTCGGCGGTCGAGGCCCGGGCTCCGCGATGCTGCGTGACCATCGTCTGCGAGAAGCCCTGCCGTGTCGGGAGGTTCGCCGGAGTGACCGGATGCCGCAGCTCCCGCGCCGCCTGGAGGAACGCGGCCGTGTGCGGTCGGGGGTCGCGCTGGTGCTCGACGGGCTGCGGCCCGCCGGTGCCCTGGGTGGCATCGGCGGCGTCCTGGGTGGCCTCCGCCCGTACGAAGTACGCGGCGAGGGCGTCCCACGACCACGTGTCGCCGGCGGCCTCCGCCCACGCGTCGTAGTCGGCCGCGAACCCGCGGATCCACATCATGGCGTTCAGCGATGACGATCCGCCCAGGGTCTTGCCGCGCGGCCAGTAGATCGTGCGCCCCTCGAGCTCCCGCTGGGGGACCGTGTCGTAGTTCCAGTCGTAGCGACCGCGGAACAGCGTCGAGAATGCCGCCGGCACGTGCAGTTCGAGGGCGGCATCGGTGGGGCCGGCTTCGAGCAGCAGCACGCTGACGGCGGGGTCTTCCGTGAGTCGGGCCGCGAGCCCGGCGCCCGCCGAACCCGCTCCGACGATCACGTAGTCGGCGTCGGGGGCGCCGCCCGTCGCTGCCCGTCGCGGGCTCATGCGCCGAAGGCCTTGACGAGGGTGAGCGCCATCTTGGCCGGATTGCCGTCGATGCGGAAGCGGGTGAAGCCCTCGCAGACGGCAGCGCCTGTGCGCGACGTGACGAACCACGGCGGCTTCGGCAGCACCGACAGCCCGTAGCCCCGCATCGCCGAAGACGCCGAGCGGGGGAACGGTCGGAAGGGTCCCCGCACGACCGTGCGTTCGACGTGGTCGAGCAGCAGGGCGTTGTGCACGACGCCGATGCCGCTGGGCGCGTCCTCGAGGGTGCCGCCGGGGAAGGCGCCCCAGGTGGCGGTCGGTGTGAGAAAGCCGAAGGCCGTCCATGCGTTCACCGCGACCGTGCCGTAGCGGAGGTCGGCGAGCGCCCTCTCGAACCCGTCGCCCAGAGCCTTCTGCGTCTCGGGATCGATCAGCACGTTGGCGCCGAGGGTTCCCACGAGGCGCTCGTTGGCATGCGCCACGGCGTTGTCGAGGAACTCCTGGCCCGTTCCGCGCAGGGCTACCACCCCGAGAACCGGCGAGAAGTACTCCGTCGTCTCGAGGGCCCCGGCGTCGGCCGGGCTCGTTTCGACGAGGGCGCGCGTGCCGCCGCCGCACCACGCGGCATCCGGGTAGGAGGTGCGGGCCGCGTCGAGCTTTCCCTGACTCTGCGGGTACCAGACCGGACGGGACGGCGCCCTGTCGTACGCGGCGCGCAGCTCATCGAGGAACGCGTCGCGCTGCTCCCAATCGTCCGAGAGCAGCACGACCTGCCCGGCGATGCAGTTGTGACCGCTGTTGTGCAGACGCATGGTGACGACATGCTCGGCCTGGAAGCGCAGGTCGGCGTTCGACCACCTCCCCGGCACGATGATGATCGGCGAGACGCCGCCCAGTTCGGCCGTGATCGGCTTCTTCAGCAGCGGCCTGCCGTCGCGGCGGCGCCGTGTGGCGGCACCGGCGGCGGCGGGGGTGTGCGACGGGCCCCAGACGATGGAGCGGAACGTCGCCTCCGACCCCGTGATGTGGACGTGGTCGATCTCCGGATGCTGAGTGAGGTAGGCGCCGACGTCGCCGCCACCGCGGACGATCCGCAGGAATCCGGGCTCGATGAGCGGTGCCAGCGCCCGCTCGAAGACGGACACGAGCGCGTCCTGCGTCGGATTGACCTTCAGCATTGCGACACGGTTGGACGCCAGCAGTTCGTACAGCACATCGAGGTACGGGATGGAGGTGATGTTGCCGGCACCCAGCACGAGCCCGACGCCACCCGCGCTCGCCGGATCGAGCTGGCCGAGCCCCGCCTCTCGGCGCGCCGTCGCGGCATCCACCCCCGGCTGCAGCCAGACCTCGGTGGCGTAGCCCGACAGCAGCAGGGCGTCGGTCGCCGACAGCGGCGAGGTGTGCACGACCGTGCGGTCTCCGGGAGCCGCGCCGATACGGACGCCGTCCAGCGGCGAGCGTCCGACGGCGAGAGCCCGGAGCGTGTCGGCGTAGGCGTCGAGTGCGACGATGGCCGCGTACGGGCCCGACAGCCACTCCTCGCCGCGGAGCGGGTGTCCGGGGGCGAGGCCCTTCGACACGGATGCCGTATCCGCCCATTCCGCTGCGACCGCGGACGTCGCGACGCGCACGCGCTGCAGCAACGTGCGCCGCTGGGCGAGAGTGAGTGCGCGCCACGCGCGCTGTCCTGTGCGCAGAGCTGTGATCGCGGCATCCAGATCGGCGCGCACGTCATCGTCGAGGGTGGGCGCGACTGTGGACCGTTTCGGTGCGCTCGGAGCTTCTGCGGTCACGGCGTTCTCCTTCGAAGCGGTGGTCGCGCTCGCGCGCGGGCCTCCAGCTTACGACCGGATGAGACGCAGTTCCCGAAAAGGTGCGACGCGATGTCGCGTCGTCTCGCCGACGCCCCTCAGATGAGGGAGAGCTCGCGCAGCTTCGCCTCGACGTCGGCGTTGGTCGGCTCGACGTGGTGGGAGGCGTCGGGGTAGACGACGACGGGGATGTTCGTGCGACCGGAGATCTCGCGGGCGACGTCCGCCGCGGCGGGGTCGGCGACCAGGTCGACGTAGGTGTACGGCACACCCAGCTCGTCGAGCTGCTTCTTGGTACGGACGCAGTCGCGGCACCAATCGGCACCGAACATCGTGATCGGGGTGTTCTCGGAGGTCATGATTCCAGCGTACGCTCGGCCGCGCGGGTGACGCCCCGGGTCGCCACCCGGGAGGTGGACTTGTTCTTCGGCGCGTAGACCCAGAGCGCGTGATAGACGAAGCGCACGACGAACGCCGCCGCAAGGGTGATGGCCGCGGCCAGCACGCTCGGGATGTGGGCGCCCTGCACGAGCAGGGGGATGATCGGGATGCGCACGACCGCTTCGACGTTGTTGAACGCGAACGACTTGAGGAAACGCACCCACATCTGGCCGGACTCGGAGCGCATGTCGGCGAAGACGAGGTACTCGAGCAGCAGGAAGTTGCCGATGATCGTCACTTCGCTCGCGATGATCGCGGCCGTGAGGTAGTTCATGCCGAGGTGGATCAGGCCCCACATGATCACCAGGTTCGCGATCGCCCCGACACCGCCGACGAGGGCGAACGCCGACATGCGGCCGAAGCGCAGCATCGCCAGCTGCGTCAGGAAGCGCATGCCCTGGCTGAAGGTGGCCTTGGACTCACCGGCGAAGCGGGTCGCGAACGCGAACGGGATCTCGCCGATGCGCATCTGACGGCGCGCGAGGATCTCGAGCAGGATCTTGAAGCCGCGCGGGCGAAGGTCGTCGAGATCGACGGTGTCGCGGTCGACGAGGAAGAAGCCGGTCATCGGGTCGGTGCAGCCGTGGAGCTTCCGCGGGAACATCGCCTTCGTCAGCAGCGTCGAGGTCCGCGAGACCGCGGTGCGCGTGGCGCCGGCGAGGCCGCCCGCCGTCCCGCCCGCGACGTAGCGAGAGGCGACGACGATGTCGACGTCGCCGAGGGCGGCGCGGTCGAGCATGCGCGGGATGTCCTCGGGCGGATGCTGCAGGTCGCCGTCCATGACCAGGCACCAGCGGGCCTGCGCGTTGCGGAAGCCGTCGAGCACGGCACCGCTGAGTCCACCTTCGGGTTCGTCGCGATGGATGAGGCGCACCGGGAAGTCCGTGGCCGCGGCGACGGCCTGGATGGTCGCGGGCGTGTCGTCGGTGGAGTCGTCGACGAAGACGACCTCGAAGTCGACGTCGTCGAGGGCCGCACCGATGCGGCGGACCAGCTCGGCGACGTTCCCGCCTTCGTTGAAGGTGGGAACGATGACGGAAAGATCCATGGGGATGCGCTCGCGATCGGTCAGGGACAGAACCGTCTCAGCCTACCGAGGCGGAGTTGGGCAACTCCTGTGCGTGCTCTGTCAGTTCTTGCTGGCTCCCGCTCATCTTCTGGCTCCCGCTCACCGACGGTCCTCAGCCGATCTGCTTCTTGAGAGCGGCGACGCCCATGCCGTAGTTGATGCGCACGCAGGGGAGGGTGAGCTTGTCGCTGCCCACCGAGACGTAGCCCTGTTCGATCGTGCGGGCCATCTCGAAGCCCGCCTGGCGCAGGCCCTCGTGCGAGGTCTCGTTGTTGTGCCCGTACGGGTACGCCATCACTTCCTTGACGCCGCCCAGCGCGGCCGCCGAGGCGGTCATGTCTGCGGCGATCTCGGGAGCGGTCAGGTTCACCATCTGGCCCTTGCCGTTGGCTCCCGCGTGATGCATGTCGTGCGTGTGGGACCGCTGCAGGATGAAGCGGTTCTGTGCCGGCACCCCCGAGCCCGTGATCACGAAGGAGGTCGCCATGAGCTGGAGCTGCTCGTTGATCGGCGAGGCCATCGTGAGCCAGCTCGGATCGGCGTCGTCATCGGTGATGATCACCGCATGGTCGGGCAGGTAGAGCGCGCCGTCGATGAACGCGCTCAGCTCGTCCCAGGTGGGCAGATAGAAGGACTGATCCTTGATGTACTGCATCTGGGCGCGGTAGTCCTCGATGTACGCGTAGTTGCCGCGCAGCCAGCCGGACTCGCCCTCGGGCTTCGCGGTGAACTGGTGGTACATGAGGATCGGCACGCGCGCCTTGGCGGCGGCCACGGCATCCGTCGTCGTCCACGCGCCGTAGAGCGTCTGCTGGTGGGCGGTGCAGGCGACCGGCCTCGAGCCGTTGATCCGCGTCGCGGGACTGCCGGCATGTGCAGCGGGATCGGCGGATGCCGCGGCCGCCGTCGCCGCGTCGGCGTACCAGCCCGCGAAGACCCGGCCGGCCATCCGCGGGATCGGCAGGTGGTCGTACAGGCGGTCCTGCACCTGCAGCTGCGGGTCGAGCGCCACGCCCTCGATGTCGAAGCTGACCGCGCACGCTCCCGGAACATCGGCATGCGCCGCCAGGAGTGCTTCGGACGGGGTGAGCGGGGTCGGGGTCGGTGAGGGCGTGTGCGTGACCGGCCTCGGCGACGTCGCGGCATCCGTGTTCTCCGTGGCGCAGCCGGCGACGGCGAGTGTCGCGGTCAGCACCAATCCGATGGCGAATGTGCGGACGAGGCCGCGGTGGCGATGCACGAAACCCATGAAAACAACCCCCAAGGTGGACGGCGCGCCCCCGCGCCGCGCTCATCCTAGGGGGACAGGGTGTCACGCAGCAGAAATGACCGGGTGGGCGGGGGTTTTCTTCGACTTTCGTCGCAGATTCCCGCCGCTCGGGGGGTCTGCCGCGTCCTCCGTGACGTCAGGCCGCCGAATCTCCTTCGGCTACACCGCGGATGCGAAGGGCGCGCCCCGCCATCTCGGTGATCCGGAAGGCCGTTGCCTCCGAGGGTGTGGCCTGGTCGAGCGGCAGCACGCGAACCGGGATCTCGGTGCCGCTTACGGTCAGCACCCCCAGATCCCTTCCGTTGGTGATCAGCGAATACACGCGGGGCCGGGGTGCCTTTGTCTGCTGTGCGACGGGCAGCCCGCCGACACGAGGAAAGAGCATTCTTGTGGCGCGCGCCCGCACCGGGTCTTCACCCTCGGCGCTGCGCGCAGGTAGCAGCCCGATCACCTGGCCGACGAAGAGGTCGAGAGCATCCCGCGTCATCGAAGGGCTCCCGCGCGAGCGATCATGCGGACCCGGAGCGCGCGGCGCGCCGTTCTTCGCCGGCGACGACAGCCGCGTCGAGGGCGCGGCGAAGCTTCGTGCTCGACGTGTGGGCGGTGTAGGGGAAGTACACGACCTCCACTCCCACGGCGGCGAACTCGTACTCGAGGCGCGCGCCCTTCTCGGTGCCGCGCCAGTCGTCGCCTTTGAAGAAGTGCGTGAACCTGACCTCGCGCCAGACGTCGAGCTTGTCGGGCACGACCTCGATATGGACGTCGTCGACGTAGCGGAGGTTGCGGACGATCTCAGCGCGTTCCGCGGTCGGGACGAACGGTTCGACGCCCTTCACCGCCCGCAGCATCTCGTCGCTGACCACGCCGGCAATGAGATAGTCGCATTGCTCCTTCGCGTGACGCAGCACGTTCAGATGTCCGATGTGAAAAAGGTCGAACGCCCCCGCGGCATAGCCGATGCGAACAGTCATGTGCCCCCCAGCAACTGACCTTCAAATCGGAGCCCCCGCTCCGATCCGAGCCCCCCGGCTCGATGCGGGTCCCCCGACCCACACACGCGACGATACTCTATCGGCGGCCTCTTGCGGCGCGCCGGAATGCGGCGAGGTGGGCGGAGGCCGCTTCGTCCCAGCCTCGAGCGGACAGGTCCGGCAGACCCGTGCGTGATCGCGAGGCCTCCCACGCCCGGTGAATGTCCTCGGTCGAGAGAGTGCCGGTGTAGACATGCACCCATCCGCGGCCGACCTCGTCCGCGAGAGCGCGATTGACCTCGTTCTCCGGCAGCAGCACGGCGCGGCCGAGGGACAGCACGGCGAGAGCGGTCCCGCTGTTGTGCATATGCCGGTAGGGGAGCACGACGAGCTCGGACGAGGTGATGGCGTCCACCATCTCGGCATCCGAGAGGAAACGCGCATCGATCGTCACGCGGGCATCGTCCCGCGCACGCTCGTACAGCGTCTGGATCAGCTCATCGGAGGATGCCTTGCCCGCCACGTGCAGCGACAGGTCGGCGCGGTCGCTGCCTACGAAGGCGTCGACGAGGTCTTCGACCCCTTTGTACCGGCGGATGAGTCCCACATAGAGGATGCGACCGGGCGTCGGCTCGGCGGTCGGGAAACGCTCGTACCAGTTCAGGTAGTGGCCGTGCCGGATCGTCGTCGTCGCGATGCCGGGCCGTGCGGGCGTGTGGTCATTCAGGTGTATGTCGAGGCGCGTAAGGGCGTCGATGCGATCCAGGATGCGGTGGTCGACACGGCTGATCCCCTGAGGGCGTTCGAGGTTGTGCAACGTCCGCACGACGGGGGTGCAGCGCAGGCGCCATCGGGCGACGGTGAGCGCGGTGAGGCAGCGACGGGTCAGGCGACCGATGCCCTTGTGGCCCCCGACGAGCAGCTCCGGCCAGTGCACGTGCACGACGTCGTACCGGCCGAGCAGCGCCTTCCGGTAGTCGAATGCGGACACCTCGGCGTCCCGCGACCGGCGAAGTGCCCGGTAGAGCTGGGTGATATACGGATTGGTCGTGTCCTTGGGTTCGCGGAACGACTCCAGGATCGCCAGCGGGCGTGCGCGGTCGTCGCCGGAGGCGGAGGGGGTCGGAGCGTCCGCGGTCGCACTCGCCGTCGCGCGGTCGTACCAGCCCTGGACGATCGCCGGGAGGCGGGTCACCGACCAGCGGTCGGTGGGCGTCCCGCCCGTCGCTGCAGCGCGGAGCACCTGCTCGGCGATCGAGCGCGGCACATCGCCGGAAATGTCGGCGACGAAACCGTTCGGCTCGGCGAGTACCGGGGGGCCGCCGAGCGGCAGGCAGACGACGGGGCATCCGATCGAACTCGCCTCGGCGACCACCCAGCCCGCTTGGTCGTGCATCGACGGGAAGAGGAAGACCGTCGCCGTGCGCATTGCCTCCCACAGGCGGTCTCTGTCGACGTGACCGTGGAACCGCACGCGCCCGTTGACTCCGCGGGCGGCGGCCCGACGCTCAAGTCGGCGCCGGTCGTAGCCGTCTCCGTAGATCTCGAGCGTCCAGTCGGCGAGCTCCGGGCGGCCGACGGCGTCGATCGCGAGTGCGGCGCCCTTCCAACCGAGGAGCCGTCCGGCGAAGACGGCGGTCTTCTCATCGATGACGGCGGCTCGCGGCGGCAGGGCGGTGAGGCACGCATTCGGTTCGACGACCGTGTGCGCGCCGTGGCGGCGAAAGTAGCCGGCGACCTGCGGGTTCTGCGCGACGACGACGCTCGACCGGCGCGCCGACGGAAGGCCGCCCCACGCCCGTAGTGGCGTCGTGAACACGGCGCGGGCGAGCTCCGTGAGCGTCCCCCGGGGGCCGAGCCAGCGAGCGAGGCGCAGGATGGGAAGGCCGCTCGATCCGCCGACGGGACCCCACACCAGCGGAACGCCGCGGAGTCGGGTGAGCCCGGCCGGCATCCAGTCATTCGCGAACGTGACGTGGTGGGCGACGTCGAAACCGACCCGGGCGTGCCACGTGACGGCCAGGCGCGAGATGCCGCGCTGCCAGAGGAGATAGAACCAGTAGAGGTCCCAGGACCGCCGCTTGAGCCTGACGATCCACGGGGCAGGGTCGTGATAGATGACGTGCAGGTGTTCGCGAATCTGGGGCTGAGTGGCGAGGGCGTCCTCGATCATGGTCCGGAACCGCGGGCGCGTGAAGACCCACACGTCGCTCATCTGTGCGGCGGCGACCGCCATCTCCCATCCGGCGCCCGCCTCGGGTCCGGAGTTCGGCCCGCACGCGTAGGCGCTCAGGAGGACTTTTCGGCGCGGGTGGTGCTGCTCCGATGCCCCCGATTCGCCCCGATCGCCGCCCGGTATGTCTGTACGATCCATGCCCGTCCCCCAACGTCGCCAGGAAGCCTACTCGACACGGAGTGTTCAGCGAGGCGGGTGAAGGCGCCATACTGTTCTCAGGGGATGGGGTCTCGGGGCTCCGTGAGTGCGTCGGGGGGCGTCGATGATCAGTGCGTATCCACGCGTCGTCATCGCCATCCCGACGTATCGACGGCCGCATGATCTCACGCGGCTTCTGACCGCACTGCCTCCCGTGATCGAGCGAGCCAGCGGGTTGTGCGCGTCCGTCGACGTGCTCGTCATCGACAACGCCGGGGATGCCGCCGCGATCGCCGACGCGGGTGACGTGCCCGTCCGCTATGTCCGCGAAGTGCGCCGGGGTCTCGCCGCGGTGCGAAACCGCGCGCTCGACGAAGCGGCCGACGCGGACATCCTGGTGTTCATCGACGACGACGAGACACCCGCCGAAGAGTCCTGGCTCGAGCGCCTCCTGGCCGCGCAGCAGTCGTCCGGCGCGGGTGTCGTCGCGGGACCGGTGCGCACCGTCGTGCCGGGCGGACTCGACCGCTGGATCGTCGCGGGCGGCTTCTACGCCCGCGCACATCGGCAGGGCCTTCGTACCCTTGACCCGATCGGGTCCGCCGCATCCAACAACCTGCTCCTCCGGCTCGCCGACGTGCGCCGGGTCGGCGCGCGATTCGACGAACGGTTCGGCAGATCGGGCGGAGAGGACTCTCTGTTCACTTCGCAACTGCGTGCGGCGGGGGTGCTGATGGTCTGGTGCGCGGATGCCGTGGTGCTCGACCACCTGCCCGCCGAGCGGAGGACGCGGGAGTATGCGCTCGCGCGCTCGCGGGGGATGGAGGCCGCAGGCACACGGGTCACCGCGGTCCTGGCTGGCCCTTCACGGGCGCGGCGTGGGTACGTCCGCGCGTCTGCCGCCGCCATCGGCTCCACGCGTCTCGTCGTCGGGGCGCTGCGTCGCATCGTCGGATGGCTGACGGGCTCTACCCGATCCGACGCACGCGGCGCACGCGACATCGCGCGCGGTCTCGGTGCGTGGGAAGGAGCCGTGGGAAGGAGCCGGCACCTCTACGGCGACGACATCGGCAGCACTGAGAGCATGAGCAGCGAGAGGCAGGGCGCGGCGTGATGGCGACAGCGACGACGCAGGGGTTCCGAGAGACGATGAAGACACTGCGGTCCGCGCAGAAGGGTCACGCGCGGGGCGCTCCCGCCTACTCCGTCTACGTGAACCGCCGTATCGGCCGGGTGCTGGCCGCTCTCGCGCACGGCTGGGGTCTGACGCCGAATCAGGTCACCGCTGTCAGCTCGCTGCACACCTTCACCGCGATCGTGCTGTTGGCGACGGTGCCGGTGAGTGTGTGGCTCGGCATCCTCGTGGCAGTTCTGCTGGTGCTGGGGTATGCGTGGGACTCCGCCGACGGCCAGGTCGCGCGGCTCCGCGGGGGTGGCAGTGTCGCCGGCGAATGGCTGGATCACTTCGTGGATGCGGCGAAGATCAGCTCCTTGCATCTCGCCGTGGCGATCGGTTTGTTCCGGTTCGTCCCCGACCTTCCGCCGGTCGTCCTCCTGCTTCCGCTGTGCTTCTCGGCGGTGGCGACGACGACGTTCTTCGGGATGCTGCTGAACGATCTGCTCAAGGGCGCACGAGGCATCCCCTCCACGCACGCCCGCGGTGGGGGCACTGTGCGGCGCTCGCTGCTTCTGCTGCCCACCGACTTCGGGATGCTCTGCCTGAGCTTTGCGCTGTGGGGCACCCCCGCGTTCCTCCCTGTCTACGGCGCGCTCGCCCTCGTGAGCACACTGTTCCTCGCTGCGGCATCCGTCAGGTGGTTCCGCGAGATGCGCCGAGCGGGTTGACGTGGACGCATCGAGACCGCTGGGGCTGGTCGTCGTGAACTACGGATCGGCCCACCTGCTCGCCGAGAACCTCGTGGCATCGGCGGACCGGGCACGTGCCGATGTCGTGGTCGTGGTGGACAACCCGACCGGCCCCGACGAGCGGCAGCGGGTGCGAGAGCTGGCGCGACGCCACGAATGGCGGGTCGTCGAACCGGATCGCAACCTCGGGTTCGGCGGGGGTGTCAACGCCGGCGTCGAAGCGGCGCTCAGCGCGGGCGTGCAGGATCTGGTCGTACTGAACCCCGATGCGATCCTGCTGCCGGGGTGCGTCGAGCGGCTGCGCGCCGCCGACCCGACACACGACGCGGTCTGTGCGCCCCGCATCGTGACGAGCGCCGGCGCCACATGGTTCGAGGGCGCCGACCTCTATCTCGACGACGGCGTCACGCGCGGCAGGGCCAAGCGTGAGCGCTTCGCGGGCGCCCGGCGCTGGGAGTGGCTGACGGGCGCGTGCCTGTGGATCCCGGTCGAGGTCTGGCGGGCGACGGGAGGTTTCGACGAGGAGTACTTCCTCTATTGGGAGGACGTCGACTTCTCGCGGCGCGTCGTCGGTGCCGGTGCCCGGCTCGCGGTCGCCTCCGACGCGGTCGCCGTGCACGACGAGGGCGGCACGCAAGGACGCGCCGCCGGCGCGGCCGCCAAGTCGGAGAACTACTACTTCTACAACATCCGCAACCGCATGCTGTTCGCCCGCAAGCATCTTCCGGCCGAGGATGCCCGGGCATGGGGCGACTCGATCTGGGCGTCGGCCCGCGAAGTCCTCCTCCGCGGCGGCCGCAAGCAGTTCCTCTTCTCGGCGGCGCCGTGGCGAGGAGGGATCCGGGGCGTGCGCTCGGCGCTCCGCCTCCGCGATCGCGGGCGCGGGGGTGGGCGCGCAGACGTCGATGCCCGCAGGAGCGGGCACTAAGATCTGCGGATGACGAGAGCGGGGGCGGATCATGTCCGAGAGTGGTTCCGAGAACAGTTCGGGTGACGACGCCGACCGGGCGGACGACGCGACAGCGCGCGCCCGACGGAATCGGGTGCTGATCGGCGGCGCTGTGGCCGTCGTGGTGGCGGCCATCGCAATCGTCATTGGGGTCATGGCCGCGCGGACCGGCGCGTCCGATGCGGCATCACCGACGCCGGCAGCGACCTCCGGCGCGGCGACGTCCCCCGGGGCGTCGCCCACGGCATCCGTTCCGGCGCCGTCCGGCTCGGGCACGCCGGCGTCGACCGACGCCCCCGCACCGGGTCGGGAGACCCTTCCGCCCGTCTCGCTCGACGATACCGCCGAGGTTCCCGCAGGCCCCGGCGTGCGCGTCACCTCGATCGAGGCCGTCGAGGGCGAAGCGGTCGTCCCGGGCGAGATCGCCGGCCCCGCGTTGCGCGTGACGGTCGAGGTCGACAACACCACTGCGGATGCCATCGACCTGCGTACCGCGACGGTGACGCTGTCGTACGGCGATCCCCTCCAGCCCGGCAACCCGATCTCGAAGCCCGCGGGAGCGGCTTTCCCCGACAGCGTCGAGCCCGGGCAGACGGCGTCGGGGACGTTCGTCTTCGAAGTGCCGAAAGACCAGCGAGACCGGGTGCAGATCGCCGTCGACCTCTCGATCGACGACCCGATCGTCGCCTTCGAGGGATCCGTAGGCTGACCTCCCGCGCATTCGGGGCCACCTCGCGATTGCTCGACGCGTCGAGTTGCCCTAGGATGAGCGCGACCCTATGGGGTGGGTCGATTCGCACGTCGTATGGGGACAACGGTCGCCGTGCGGCTTTCCGGGGGGAAAATTCGTGTCCGTTGTGACGTGGCGCCGTCGCGCCTTTGCAGCCGTACTCATCTGTTCCGCGGTCGTGGCCGCCGCATTGACGGCGCCGGTCGCCGCTGTGGCTGCAGACGGTTCGTCGGTCACCGCGGCGGCGGACACGCCGGCGCCGCTTCCCGACACGGTCTCCGCCGATGCGTTGCCCACGCTCCAGCTGGACAACGGTGTCGTGTGGGCGCAGACGATCGTCGGGACGACGGTGTACGCCGCCGGTCAGTTCTCCAACGTCCGCCCGGCGGGGTCGGCGGCGGGGCAGAACCTCACCGCGCGCGGCAACATCGTGGCGTACGACGTCACCACCGGCGCGCTGGTGAGCTCCTTCAGCCCGTCCTTCAACGGCCGGATCAACGACGTCGCGGCGTCACCGGACGGCAAGAAGCTCTATGTCACCGGTTCGTTCAGTCAGGTCAACGGCCAGAACCGCTCGCGGTTCGCCATCATCGACCTCACCACCGGGGGGCTGCTGCCGGGCACGCTGAGCCTGAACAACATCGGCAAGACGGTGTACGCCACCGCCGACGCTGTCTACGTCGGCGGGTACTTCACCGCGGTCGGCTCCACCCAGCGCATGCGCGTCGCGAAGCTCGTTCCGACCGGCACCTCCGTGCTGCCGTTCGCGGTTCCGGTCGACAACGGCCAGGTGCAGAGCATCGTCGCGGACCCGACCGGCACGCAGGTGGTCATCTCGGGCAACTTCACCACCGTCGGCGGCAGCGACAATCCGGGGTACGGTCTCTACCGCGCCGACGGTCAGTCCGGCGCCGGGCTCCCGCTCGGCGTGAACACGGAGATCCGCGACGCCGGCGAGTCGTCGGGCATCATGTCGCTCGCGACCGACGGCACGAAGTTCTACGGGACCGGCTGGCACTACGGCGGAGGCGGAAACCTCGAGGGGACCTTCGCCGGTAGCTGGGCCGATGGCAGCCGCGTGTGGATCGAGGACTGCCACGGCGACACGTACGACATCGCCGTCGCGAACGGCGTCGCCTATTCGGCGAGCCACAAGCACTACTGCGGCAACAGCGGGGGCTTCCCGCAGACGGATCCGTGGAGCTTCAACCACGCCACGGCGTGGACGACGGATGTCCGGGGCGTCAACACGGGCGACATCTACGGCTACCCCGACCACCCGGGCACGCCGCGCCCCGAGCTGCTGAACTGGTTCCCGCAGACCACGCCCGGAAGCTACACCGGACAGGGCCAGGCGGTCTGGTCGGTGGCGGCCAACAGCGACTACGTCGTGTACGGCGGGGAGTTCCCCAGCGTCAACGGCACCAAGCAGTACGGCCTCGTCCGCTTCGCGAAGCGGACGATCGCACCGAACAAGCAGGGACCGCGCCTGTCGGGCACGGCGTGGGACCCCTCGGTCATCTCGTTCTCCTCGGGTCGCGTGCGCCTGTCGTTCGGGACCAACTGGGACCGCGACGACTACACGCTGACCTACCGCGTGTTCCGTGACTCCGAGACGTCCACCCCGATCCTGGAGAAGCAGATCGGCGCACCGTTCTGGGAGCCGCAGACGACGACGATCGACGACACCGGCCTGGCGCCCGGCAGTTCGCACCGTTACCGCGTGACCGCCACGGATCCCTACGGAAACGTCGCGAAGTCGTCGTGGATCACGGTGACGGTCTCCTCGGAGAACCTCTCCGCGTACGCGCAGTCGGTCATCGACGGCGGTGCCCAGAACTTCTGGCGACTGAGCGAGACCTCGGGAGCCGGCGTCATCGACTGGGCCGGGGCATCCCCGCTCACCCTTGACGGCACCTACACGCGCGGTGCGGGCGGAGCCATCTCCGGCGACACCAACACGGCGACCACGTTCGCCGGGGCATCCGCGGGAACGACCGCACGAAGCGCTGCGCCGAACACGTTCACCGTCGAGGCGTGGGTCAAGACGACCTCGACCTCCGGCGGCAAGATCATCGGCTACGGCGACGCTGCGACCGGCAACTCCAGCAGCTACGACCGCCACGTGTACATGACCAACGACGGGCGCATCGTATTCGGTGTGTACCCGGGTGGAGTGCGCACCGTGACCAGCGCGTCGGCTTACAACGACGGCACGTGGCACCACATCGTCGCGAGCCTCGGCTCCAACGGGATGAACCTCTACGTCGACGGTTCGCGCGTGGCTCAGCGGGCGGACGTCACCTCCGGGCAGGCCTTCACCGGCTTCTGGCGCGTCGGCGGCGACAACATCAACGGGTGGGACTCCCAGCCGTCGTCGTCGACCTTCGCGGGCGACATCGACGACGTGGCGGTGTATCCGACCGTCCTGCCCGCGGCGACGGTGCGTGCGCACTACGTCGCCGCCGGTGGAACGTCGACCCCCGTGGTCGCGCCGACCGACGCCTACGGCGCGCTCGTGTTCAATTCGTCGCCGGATCTCTACTGGCGCTACGACGACACGGCCGGCGCGACGACGGCGGACTCGTCGGGCAACGACGTCGCGGGCGTGCTCGACGGCGACTATGTGCGCGGCGACGCGGGCGCGCTCGCGGGCGGCGTCGGCACCGGCATCCGGTTCCGCCAGACGACCTGCCAGTGGTGGCAGATCGGTTGCACCTCCACCAACGGTGGAACTGCGGCCTCGGCGATCGCCTACGCCAACCCCACCGTCTACTCGGTGGAGACCTGGTTCAAGACGACCTCGACCCGCGGTGGTCGACTGATCGGATTCAGTGGCAACCAGAAGGGCGGATCGGGCGCCTACGACCGCCACGTCTACATGCAGGACGACGGACGGCTTGTGTTCGGCACCTGGACCGGCCAGACCAACACGGTCACCACCGCGACGGCGTACAACGACGGCACCTGGCACCACGTGGTGGCCACGCAGGCCTCCGACGGGATGCGCCTGTTCGTCGACGGCGTCGAACGAGGCACCAACCCGCAGACCGCGGCGCAGGACTACACCGGCTACTGGCGCGTCGGTGGCGATACGACGTGGGGATCGTCCTCCCCGAACCTGATCGGGACCCTCGACGAGACCGCCGTGTACAGCCGTGAGCTCAGCACGTCGGAGATCGCCGCGCACTACGCGGTGGGTCAGGGCCAGTCGATTCCGAACCAGACGCCGGTGCCGACGATCTCGGCGATCACGTCGGACCTGACGGTCTCGGTGGATGGATCGGGCTCGGTGGATCCGGATGGGACGATCGCCTCGTACGCGTGGGACTTCGGCGACGGCCAGAGCGGGGCGGGCGTCACGGCCTCGCACGCCTACTCGGGCGCCGGCACGTACACAGTCTCGCTGACGGTGACGGACGACGACGGCGCCTCGGCGCAGACGACTCAGCAGGTCGTCGTGGTCGCACCGAACGTGCCGCCGACGGCGGCGTTCACCGCATCCGTCGATGGGCTGTCGGTCTCGGTCGACGGTTCGGCGTCGGCGGACAGCGACGGATCGATCGTCTCGTACGCGTGGGACTTCGGCGACGGAGCCACGGCGACGGGCGCGACCGCCTCGCACACCTATGCGGGCGGCGGAACGCGGGCGATCACCCTGACGGTGACCGACGACCGCGGCGCGACGAACGCCACGACGAGCTTCGTCGATCCGGTGATGCCGAATCAGGTTCCGGTGGCGGCGTTTGTGTCGTCGGTGTCGGGGTTGTCGGTGTCGGTGGATGGTTCGGGGTCGTCGGATGCTGATGGTTCTGTGGTGTCGTATGCCTGGGACTTCGGTGACCAGTCGACGGGTTCGGGTGTGACGGCGTCGCATGCGTATGCGGCGGCGGGGACGTATTCGGTGACGTTGACGGTGACGGATGATCGTGGGGCGACGGCGACGAGTGTTGCTGCGGTGACGGTGACGTCGGGTCCGGTGGCGGCGGGTCCGTTGTTCTCGGACACGTTCGCGCGTCAGTTGGCGTCGGGCTGGGGTTCTGCGGATGCCGGTGGTGCGTGGACGTTGCGCACGGGGGCGACGCGGTTCTCGGTGGCCGATGGTGTCGGGAAGGTGTCGTTGCCGAAGGCGACGACGGTGGCGGCGGATACGGCGGTGCTGGATTCGACGGCGACGCGGTTCTCGACGTCGTTCTCGGTGGACAAGGTGAACGAGGCGATGTACATCGGTGCGGTGACGCGTCGTGTCGCTGATGACCAGTACATGGTGCGCATCCGTGTGGGTGCGGACGGGACGGCGCGGTTGAACGTGCTGCGGGG
>NZ_MEEL01000028.1:0-94030 GCF_001724435.1 Microbacterium sp. SCN 69-37 | reverse complement strand
GTACGGGTCGTCGAGCTCGATCTCCTTGGCGATCGAGACACCGTCGTTCGTGATCGTGGGGGCGCCCCACTTCTTCTCGAGCACGACGTTGCGACCGCGCGGGCCCAGGGTCACCTTGACGGCGTCGGCCAGGATGTTCAGGCCACGCTCGAGGCCACGGCGGGCCTCCTCGTCGAAAGCGATGATCTTTGCCATAAGTGTGTCGTCCCTCCCGGACGTGAGGATGAGTCTTTAGCACTCGCGATGATTGAGTGCTAACTCATTCTGGCACTCTGGCATGACGAGTGCAAGCCGCGCCGAGCGGGCGCGACGGGAGGGCCGAACGACGTCAGGCGACGACGCGGACCGACTCGGCCTGCGGGCCCTTCTGACCGGCGCCGACGGTGAACTCGACCGTCTGCCCCTCCTCCAGGACACGGAATCCCGACATGTCGATGTTGGAGTAGTGGACGAACACGTCCTGGCCGTCGGTCACGGTGATGAAGCCGAAACCCTTCTCGGCGTTGAACCACTTGACGGTACCTTGGGCCATGCGAATCTCCTGATGCTGCGGTGGGACGTCGCAATGCTAACCAGCGTGAGAGCGGCGAAATCGCCGTTCCGGCAAGTGTTGACACAGGCGCATCGAACTGTTCACACGCGCGAAACACGCTCCCCGCTGATACCCGCAGGGCGGGGTGGTCAGCCGGCCGGAGTGGCCCCGGCATCCGTGCGATCGGCACCGATCACGACCACGAGGAGCTTGGCGCCGTCGCCGCTCGCGAGGCCCTTGTACGCATCGCTGAGTGTCACGGCCGCCCCGCCGATCACCTGTGCGAGCCCCCGCGCCGCACCTTCTTCGGCGGGGTCGGAGTAGAAGACCGTCGTGGTCGGAAAGTCCTTGGAGCTGGCGTCGCCGGCCGTGACGCTGTCGGGCGACCAGCCGGCCCCGACGATGGTCTGCGCGAGGGAGCCGGCCAGACCAGACTGTGTCGTCGCGTTGAGAACGGTGACCGGGTACGACGTGTCGACGACCGGCTCGGCGGTCGAGATGGTCGTCGGCGTGGCGCTCGGGGTGGGAAAGAGGGTGACGCGCCCGGTGGCGATCAGCGTGCCGAAGATGCCCAGCGCGACCAGCACGACGATCGCGATGACCGACCACAGCACCACGATTCCTCCCCGCAGGCGCGGATTCTCGGCGCGATGCGCACCGATGCGTCCCCCCTCGAGGGCGAGATCATCGAAGCGGTCCTTCTGCGGGGGCGTACTCGGCACCCCAGAATGCTACCGGCCTGTTCCGGTGCGGATGGCGGGAACGGCCGCGCGTCCCGCACGCTCGCTCTCGCGCGCATCGCGGAGCCGACGGAGGCGGTGCACCAGCATGGCGTCGTGCGCCGCGGCATCCGGTTGGTCGATGATGCGAGCCAGCAGCTGGTAGTACCGGGCGGGCGCCAGGGCGAGCTCGGCACGGATGGCCTCCTCCTTGACGGCGTCGTGCACGGTCCACCGCGACTCGAAGTCGAGGAGGAGGCGATCACGCTCGGAGATGGGCACCTGCTCACGTTAACCCCGCGCAGCGCGCTCGCCGGGACGCCACTCCAGCCATCGCCCGAGTGGGTCGGCGTGGGCGAGGACGACGCCGTCGCGCGCGAGTGCGAAGCCCTCAGCGGGAGCGTTCGATGCGATCCGCCCGCCGCGCCATCCCTCGTGCAGCGAGGGCGCGTCGAGCGTGATCCACCGTCCCACGACGGATACCTGCTCGATCAGCTCGTGTCGCGCATGCCATCCGAGATGGGCCAGGACACCCGGCGTCTGAACGACGAGTGTCGTCTCCCGCGGCGCCGCCGTGACCGCGCGGGCGAGCTGGTCGACGCCGTCTCCCGCGAACATGAAGGGCGGGTCCGCCGCCGCGATGCGCAGGGCGGAACGCACCCGATCCGCGCGTCCGGTCTCGCCCGGCCAGACGAGAGCCGTCAGCCATGATTCGGTGGCCGGGTCGGTCGGATCCAGTGGCGCGAGATCGATGCCCGCCCGCCAGACGATCTCCGGATGCCGCAACGGGGGCACGTGCTGACCGCGCAGCTCGCTCTCGAGCACGACGGCCGACACCCCGTCGAGCGGATCGTGCGCGATCTCCCCCGCGACGCCGCGATAGCGGTAGGAGTATCGGTCGGGGTAGAGACACAGTCCCGCGCTCGCTCCGACCTCCAGCAGCGCGATCGGCCCGTCGATGCCGGCCAACGCGGGCAGCAGAGCGGCGCACCGCAGGGGTTCGTTCGTCTGCAGAGACCGCGCCGCGCACTCCGTGATCAGTCTGTCGCTGTGGGCGAGCACCCACTCCCGCCACTCGGGGTACCCACTCTCGCCGGATCCGAGCATCCGCGCGACGGCGAAGACGAGGGGCGGCTGACGATGCGAAGGCGAGATCCTTTCCAGCACCTCCTGCACCGCGGCATCCGCGGCGACTCCGACGGCCCACTCGCCGTACAGCGCGGAACGACCGGGAGCCTCGTCGCGGGCGAACCGGGCGTAACGCGCCGACACCGATTCTGGGAGCGAACTCATGGGTGACATTCTCGCGGGCTGAGCCGACCGCGGCCCGCGTCGGGTTGAATGGTGGGTGGAGTAAGGAGCCAGACATGACCTACCGCGTGACCAAGACCGACGACGAGTGGCGTTCGGAGCTCACCGCCGACCAGTACGCGGTGCTCCGCGAGGCGGGCACCGAGCGCGCCTGGACCGGCGAGCTGCTCGACGAGAGCCGCGCCGGCCTCTACACGTGCGCCGCCTGCGGCGCCGAACTGTTCCAGAGTGGAACGAAGTTCGACTCGCATTGCGGGTGGCCGAGCTTCTACGAGTCTGTGCGCCCCGAGGCCGTCGAGCTCATCGAAGATCGCAGCCACGGGATGGTCCGCACCGAGGTGCGGTGCGCGAACTGCGGCTCGCATCTCGGACACGTCTTCCCCGACGGGTTCGGCACCCCCACGGGCGACCGGTACTGCATGAACTCGCTGTCGCTGTCGTTCACCCCGGCCCCGGAGGCGGATGCGTCGTGATCGAGACGGTCACGGACTACCCGGCCCTGGCGGCGGTGCGAAACCGTCGCTCATGGTCGAAGGTGACGGATGCCGCGCCCACCCGCGCCGAGCTTCTCACCCTGATCGCGGCGGCGGGGCGGGTCGCCGACCACTCGTCCCTGCGACCGTGGCGCGTCATCGAGCTGCGTGGCGAGGACCGGGCGACGCTCGGGGCGGCGATCGCGAAGGCCGAGGGCGACGACAAGCCGTCGACGAAGCCGTTGCGCGCGCCACTGCTGCTCGCCGTGGTCGCCAGCTACCGCAAGAGCGAGAAGGTTCCCCGCTGGGAGCAGGAGGCGGTCGCCTCGGGTGTCGCCCACACGCTCAGCCTTCTGCTGGATGAGGCGGGATGGGGTGTCATCTGGCGCACCGGTCATTACACGCGGGCGAAGGCGGTGGCCAAGGCGCACGGACTCGCGAAGGACGAGGAGCTGCTCGGCTGGCTGTACATCGGCGGCAAGCCCACCGGTGCGCGACCCGGTCGCCGCAAGAGCGTCGATCCCCGTGCGCATCTCAGTCGAATGCCGGCCCCCGCCAAGGGCGCCGACAAGGACGGCGGGGCGACGAAGACCGGCGCGAAGAAAGACAAGAAGAAGAGCTGACACTCCCGTCGTCCGCTCAGGTTCGTCGTCGCCGCCAGGGGGCGAGGGCGACGATGACCGAGCTCGCCGCGACAGCGACCATCAACAGTTCGGTTCCCCAGCCGGGACCGGCATCCGCGGGCCAGAACGCATCCAGCGTGAACGCGGTGGCGAGCTGGCCGACCACGACGCCGAGGCCGAGCAGCAGCACCCCGGTGTGCGCGACGAGCGCCGCCGACAGGAAGATGTAGATCACGCCGACCACGCCGCCGAGGTAGAGCCACGCCTCGGTCGGCAGCGCCGGCGGCACACCGACGAACGCGACGTGGACGATGGCCGCGATGGCGAGGACCACCGTTCCCCCCAGAAAATTGACGAGGGTCGCGGTCAACGGCGTCCCGACGCGCTGGCGCAGCCGCCCGTTTGTCGCCTGCTGCCACGCGATGCCGACGCCCGCCAGAAAGGGCAGCACCAGCATCCACACCGGCACGCGCTCCACCACGCCGCCCTGCAACGAGATACCGACGGCGATGAGGGCCAGCGCGCCGCCCGCGACACGCGGCATGGTGACCGCGACGACGCCGGCCGGGCCGTACCCGATGCGGTCGAGCACCAGGCCGTTCAGTGTCTGCCCGGCCACAACCCCGACGGTGAACAGGGATACGCCGATCACAGCGACGGCGAGGCCCTGGGTCGCGACGGTGAGCGCTCCGGCCAGCCCGCCTCCCAGCATCCACCACGGGATCGTGCGTGCGCGGACGCCGCTGACCAGCGCGCCGAAGCCTCGGCGGCCCGCCGGCAGCAGCGCCGACAACACGGCCAGCACGAGCAGCCCCGACCCGAAGGAAATGACCGCCGCGACGAATCCGTCGCCGATGCGCAGACCGAGTTGCCCGTTGATGCGGGCTTGGAGCGCCGTCAGCACCCCCACCAGCACGGCACCGCCAAGAGCCACACCGGCGGGAAGCCGGGGCGTCGCCGGTGCGGTCACGACTCCTCAGCCTAGCCGTGCGCGTGGGAGAGGAGCCGATCGGTCAGTCGTAGCCCAGAATGCAGATCGCTTCGGTGACGGTGTCGGGTTCGGTACGCGGCTCGTGCTCGTCCACGGAACTCAATCTAGAGGTGCGGGCCGGCGGATGCCGAGCGCATCGCCGTGGATAACGCGCTGGAGACGCGATGGACACAGCGGACTCGCTACGATCACCGCATGGCCTTTCGCGACCTCCCCGCCCCCGAGCGCCGACTCGTCATCTGGCAGTTCGTCGGCGTCGGCACTCTGATGATCGGCGTGGGCGTTCTCGTCTGGGCAGCCGTCGCCTACTATCAGTCGGTCAGCCTCGGCTGAACGGAGGTCGCGACGGCGGGCATTGCATGAAAGCGGTGCCGGCTACAGGACTTGAACCTGCAACCCCCGTATTACAAGTACGGTGCGCTACCAATTGCGCCAAGCCGGCGAGGCGATTGCCAGTCTATCCGGGCCGGGGCCCGACTTACGGCGCGGCCGTCGGCTTCACGGTGGGCGTGGGCGTCGCGGTCTGCGACTTGTAGTACGCCCCGCTCGCGCTCGTGAGCACGAACTGCGAGAACTCCGCGGCATCCGTCATGTCGCCCACGTACTGCTGGCCGTTCACGACGACCATCGGCGTCCCCGTCAGGGTGAGCCCGTTCGTCCCGGGGATGCCGCTGATCGCGCGCTCGGTGGCACCCTTCACCCACGACGAGTACGACTCGGTCTCGATGCAGTCGCGAAGGCGCTTCGGATCGTCAGAGCCGTTCGCCTGGGCGATGTCGGCGAGTTCCTTGTCGGAGAAGCCGTCGGAGTCGACAGCCGGCTGACGGGTGAGGAGGTCGTTGTTGAAGCTGAAGAACTTCGACGGATCGAGAGTCGCGACACAAGCGGCTGCGCTCGCCGCGCGCAACGAGTACTTCGTTCCGTTCGACTTGGCGGTGAGCATCGAGACCGGGTGGTAGGTCAGGGTTGCCGCCCCGTCCGACACCCACGACGCCAGCTGCTTCGCGTTGGCGAGCTGCCACTGTCGCGCCGCCGGCGAGAGGTAATCGACGTAGACGTGGATGTCGACGACGGATGCCGAGGTGGACGGCGAGGGTGTCGCCTGCGGCTCGGCCGCAGCCGTGGGCGCCGAGCTCGCACCGTCGATCGGCGTTCCCGGCGAGACCGAAGACACCGACGTCACCCGGAAGCCGTCGGCGGTGGCGTCGGCCGGCTGCAGCTGCGGCCGGTCGCTGTTGGAGCGCACCGCCCACGACACCGCGACCGCGACCGCGACGACGGCGGCAGCGGCGACGACGGCGAGCGCCGAGCGGCGCAGCACGCGTGCCCGCGACTGCTTCGCGTGGACGAGCTGCGCCTTCTCGCGCACCGCATCGCGGCGGCCAGCAGGCGTGGGCTCGTTCGGGGCGGCGTCGTGGGACATGGGACCTTCTGTGGGAGGCAGCTCGAGGGCACATCGCGGTGCATCCCGGTCGTCACGATTCGGATCGGGTCCAGCGTCGCGGACGGAGCAGGGCGATGTGTCGATGCTAGCCAGCGAGCCTGTGAAATGCCCAGACGAGGCCTCTTCCTCGCGGAGGAGAACGTGCGATACTGAGAACGCGTCCATCGCGGGACGTGCGGGCCAAGCCCCCGCTCATTCCATCACTACGGATCGTCCGGCACGTACCTGCCGGTGAAGGAGAAGAAAACATGGCGTCCGTCACCTTTGACAACGCAACCCGTCTGTACCCGGGCGGCACCCGCCCGGCCGTCGACAAGCTCAACCTCGAGGTCGGTGACGGCGAGTTCCTCGTCCTCGTCGGCCCGTCCGGTTGTGGAAAGTCGACGTCGCTGCGCATGCTGGCCGGCCTCGAAGAGGTCAACTCCGGCCGCATCCTGATCGGCGATCGCGATGTCACCGACATCCCGCCGAAGGACCGCGACATCGCGATGGTGTTCCAGAACTACGCGCTGTACCCGCACATGACGGTCGCCGAGAACATGGGCTTCGCGCTGAAGATCGCTGGCGTCGGCAAGGAAGAGCGCGCCCAGCGCGTGCTCGAGGCGGCGAAGCTCCTCGACCTCGAGGACTACCTGACCCGCAAGCCGAAGGCCCTCTCGGGCGGTCAGCGTCAGCGTGTCGCGATGGGCCGCGCGATCGTGCGCAAGCCCCAGGTGTTCCTCATGGACGAGCCCCTGTCGAACCTCGACGCAAAGCTGCGCGTCCAGACGCGCACCCAGATCGCGTCGCTGCAGCGCAACCTCGGCGTCACCACCGTCTACGTGACCCACGACCAGACCGAGGCTCTGACCATGGGCGACCGCATCGCGGTGCTCAAGGACGGTCTGCTCCAGCAGGTCGGCACGCCGCGTGACCTGTACGAGAAGCCGAACAACGTCTTCGTCGCCGGGTTCATCGGCTCGCCCGCGATGAACCTGTTCCAGGTCGACCTTGCGAGCGCCGGCGGCATCCAGTTCGGCACCGCCGTCGTCGACGCCGACATCGACCGTCCCACCAGCGCGACGCAGGTCACCGCCGGCGTCCGCCCCGAGGACATCATCGTGAACCCGGCCGACGGCCAGGGCCTGTCGGTGACCGTCGACCTCGTCGAGGAGCTCGGCGCGGACGGCTACCTCTACGGCCACACCGAGATCGCCGGCAAGCGCACCGACATCGTCGCGCGCGTCGACGGCCGCAACCACCCGAACGCCGGCGAGACGGTCGTCCTCGCCCCCGTGCCGCACCACGTGCACGCGTTCGACATCGAGTCGGGCGAGCGCCTCACCAAGAAGGCGATCGCGTCGGCCTGATCCGACCAGACGCGGCGCGGGGGCCCGGTTCCACGGACCGGACCCCCGCGCCGCGGCGTATCCCCCACGAAAGCGAAGACCCGCGTGGCCCACTCCCTCACGATCACCGCGAGCAGTGTCGACGCCGGCTTGCTGGCGCTGCCCTGGTCCACCCCGCTGGACGAGTGGGGCAAGGACACGATCGTCTCGCTTCCGAAGGGCCTGTCACGCCACCTCGTCCGCTTCGCGGATCTGTCGGGCCGCGTGGTCGCCGTCAAAGAGACGACCGGCGAGATGGCCCGCCGCGAGTACGACATGCTGGGCTCCCTCGGCCGCCTCGACGTGCCGTGCGTGGAACGGGTCGCGGTGATCGACGGTCGTCGCACACCCAAGGGCGACCCGCTGCCGGCCGCGCTCGTGACGGCGCATCTGAAGTTCTCGCTCCCCTACCGCGCCCTGTTCACACAGGTGCTGCGACCCGACACCGCCGGCCGGCTCGTCGACGCCCTCGCCGCGCTGCTCGTGCGCCTGCATACCGTTGGCTTCTTCTGGGGTGACGTGTCGCTGTCGAACACGCTCTTCCGACGGGATGCGGGGGCCTTCGCCGCCTACCTGGTCGACGCCGAGACCGGCGAGCTGCACGAGAGCGGCCTGACGCGCGGACAGCGCGAGCACGACCTCGACGTCGCCCGCACGAACATCGCCGGCGAGATCATGGACCTCGAAGCCGGCGGCCGTCTCGAAGGAGGGGTGGATGCCGTCGCCATCGCCGACGGCATCATGTCGTCGTACCGCTCGCTCTGGGCGGCGCTGACCGACAAGGAGACCTTCGCCGCCGGTGAGGCCTGGCACATCACCGAGCGGGTCAAACGCCTGAACGATCTCGGCTTCGACATCGGCGAGATGTCGATCCGCACCACGCCGGACGGCACCACGGTGTCGATTCAGCCCAAGGTCGTCGACGCCGGCCACCACCAGCGGCGCCTTCTGCGTCTGACGGGACTGGACGTCGAGGAGAACCAGGCCCGGCGCCTGCTCAACGACATGGACGCGTTCCGTGCCCGCGTCTCACGACTCGGCTCCGACGAGGAGATGGTGGCGCACGAGTGGCTCACCCGCGTGTTCGAACCGGTCGTGAAGGCGATCCCCTGGGATCTGCGCGCCAAACTCGAACCCGCCGAGGTGTTCCACCAGGTCCTCGAACACCGCTGGTACATGTCGCAAGCGCGAGGACAGTCGGTGCCGATCGCCGAGGTCGTCTCGTCCTACATCGATGACGTGCTGCGTCACCGCCGGGACGAGGCCACGGTGATGGGTCCACCCACCGAGACGATGGCGATTCCGGTGATCACCTCGGCGATCTCGACGATCGACGACGACGACGAAGACGAGGACGTCGACTGGCGCGACCTGGTCTGACCCCGACGAGAGAGCGCGTCAGTACCCGACGGTGAAGCGCCGGCGCGAGTGCTGCGGGTTCTCGATCTCGTCGAGCACCGCCACCGCGAGATCGGCGCCGGAGATGTAGGAGTGCCCCTCGGCATCCGTGACGATGACATCGCCACCGACCCGGTAGGTGCCCGTCCGCTCGCCCGGGTTGAAGCTGCCGAAGCCGCTGGCGGGGTGGACGAAGAACCAGTCGCGACCGGTCTGTTCGGCCTGAAGGTCCTCCAGAACACCGATCATCTCCAGCGCCTCGGCCTTGAAGGCGTCGGGGAAGTCGACGTCGACGACGCGGGGGCCCTCGGGAGCGACGAGGCTCCCGCCGGCGCCGCCGATGACGCCCAGCCGCACGCTCTCGGGCAGCACGGTGTTCAGCGCCTCCAGGTTGGGCCGGACGAGGCCCTCCATCGCACCGCGCGGTGCGACGGCGCTGATGACCACGTCCGCACCCTCCAGCTGCGTCACCAGCCCGGGGATGTCCAGCAGCGTCCCCTCGACGTAGGTCGCACCGGGCACGCGGTCTGCGGCCACCGACCGCGACACCGACAGCACGGTGTGCCCGCGGTCCACAGCCTCGGAGACGATGTGGCGACCGGCGAAGCCGGTGCCTCCCAGAACGGCGATGATGGCCATCTCAGTGCTTCCTTTCGGATCGGCGTGCCGGTGGAGCGGGCGTCACTCGGACGCGGCGCGGATGGTGGAGACCTGGTAGAGCGCGACGGATGCCGCGATGCCGGCGTTGAGCGACTCTGCGGCGGAGGAGATCGGGATCGACACGACCTGGTCGCACGTCTCGGTGACCAGCCGTGACAGCCCCTTGCCCTCCGAGCCGACGACGATGACGACGGGCCGATCTGCCAGTTCGAGCTGGGGCAGCGCGACGTCGCCGCCGCCATCGAGACCGAGCACGAACACGCCCTGCTTCTTGAACTCTTTGAGCGTCGTGGTCAGATTCGGTGCCATCGCGACCGGAACCCGGGCCGCGGCGCCGGCGCTCGTCTTCCACGCGGCCGAGTTGACGCCGGCCGAACGGCGCTGGGGAATGATGAGTCCCTGACCGCCGAAGGCGGCGGTGGAGCGGATGATCGCGCCGAGGTTGCGCGGATCGGTGATGCCGTCCAACGCGACCATCAGCGGCGTCTGCCCTTTTCCGATGATCTCCTCCAGCAGGTCCTGGGGGTGCGCGTACTCGTACGGCGGCACCTTGAGCGCGACACCCTGGTGCACGCCGTCGAAGCCGGCCATACGGTCGAGCTCGGGGCGGGTGACCTCCATCACGGGGATACCGCGCTGGGTCACGATCGACAGCATCTCCTTGACGCGATCGTCCATCTCGACGCGCTGGGCGATGTAGAACGCCGTCGCCGGGATGCGTGCACGCAGAGCTTCGAGCACGGAGTTGCGCCCGGTCACGTTCTCGGTGTCGTCGCCGGCCTTGGCCTTCGGCGCGCGGGACGGCGCCGGCTTCTGACCGGGGCGCCCCTTGCCGCCGGCGGCGGCGTAGCGCTCCATGGCGGCCTTGCGCTTGCCGGCGACGTGCCAGCTGCGGTCCTCGGCCTTGGGAGTCGGCCCCTTGCCCTCGAGCGCCTTGCGTCCGTTGCCGCCCGTGCCCTTGAGTGGGCCCTTCTTCTTGCCCTTGCCCGCGGAGGGGTTGCCCGGCTTAGCCATCATTCAGACTCCAATGGGTCCCGTCGGGACCGTCCTCGAGGACGACGCCGGCCGTCGCGATCGCGTCGCGAAGACGGTCGGCGGCCGCCCAGTCCTTGTTCGCGCGCGCCTGCGCACGCTGGGTGATCATCGCTTGCAGCAGCGCGTCCAGGGCGCGCGCCTCGGCAGCACCTGCTTCGGGTCGCCATTTCGGGTCGGCCGGATTCATACCGAGAACGCCGGTCATGCGGCCCACTTCGACGAAAGCGCGGGCCGCGGCATCCCGATCGCCCGCATCCAACGCCGCGTTTCCGGCGCGCACGGTCTCGTGGACGACCGCGAGCGCCTGCGGAATGCCGAGGTCGTCGTCCATCGCGGCAGCGAACGCCTCGGGGATATCGGCGGCCACCAGCGGCACCGCAGTGCCGAGCACCCGCGCGGCCCGCTGCTGGAACGTTCGGATGCGCTCGAGGGCCGCCTCGGCCTCGTCGAAGGATGCCGCGGTGAGATCGAGCGTGGACCGGTAGTGCGCCGCGCCGAGGGCGTAGCGCACGACGAGCGGGTCGCGGTCGGCCAGCACGTCCAGCGCGAGCAGATGATTGCCGAGCGACTTCGACATCTTCTGGTCGCCGACCGTGACCAGGCCGTTGTGCACCCAGTAGCGGGCGAACGCGTCACCCGCCGCACGCGACTGCGCCAACTCGTTCTCGTGGTGCGGGAAGCGCAGGTCGATGCCGCCGCCGTGGATGTCGAAGGAGGCACCCAGGTAGCGGCGGCTCATGGCGGAGCACTCGATGTGCCAGCCGGGCCTGCCCGGCCCCCAGGGGCTCTCCCACACGGCATCCGCCGGCTCATCGCTCTTCGCGCTCTTCCAGAGGGCGAAATCCCGCGGGTCGCGCTTGCCGCGCGCGTCCGCGTCGGCCGCCGGCTCCATCGCGTCGATGCTCTGATGGGTCAACTCTCCGTAGGCGGACCACGAACGCACGTCGAAATAGACGTCACCGGCCGCGGCGTAGGCATGACCGCGTTCGATGAGGGTGGCGATCAGCTCCTGCATCTGCGGGATCGATCCGGTGGCGCGCGGCTCGTAGGTCGGCGCGAGAATGCCGATCGCGGCATACGCGTACGCGAACTCGCGCTCCACGCGATACGCCAGCGCCCACCACGGCTCATCAGCGGTGGCGTTCTGCAGGACTTTGTCGTCGATGTCGGTGACGTTGCGCACGAACGTCACGCGTCCGAAACGGCGGGTGAGCCAGCGACGCAGCAGGTCGAACGCGAGCGCCGCACGCAGATGATGGATGCCGGGACCCGACTGCACCGTCGGACCGCACACGTACATCGTGACGTTCGCCGGATCCTGCGGCGCGAAGTCGCGCAACGCCTGCACCTGGGTGTCGTAGAGCCGGACCGTCACCGCTCCAGCCTACCCGCGCGCGCGAGACGCGACAGCGGCGCGGGCGTGGGAGCTCACACGGAGTAGACGAGCGCGACGGCGAAGGCGGCGACGCCGTCGCCCGTTCCCGTATAGCCGAGCCCATCGGTCGTGGTCGCCGATACGGCGACGGGCGCACCGAGCGCCGCAGACAGGACATGTTCGGCTTCCGCGCGGCGCGCGGCAAAGCGCGGGCGGCGCGCCTGCACCTGCACCGAGACGTTGCCGATCGAGAAGCCGGCGGCCTCCACCAGCTCCCGCGTGCGGGCCAGGAACGCCTCGGCGTGGGCGCCGGCGTACTGCGGTTGATCGGTGCCGAAATGGGTGCCGATGTCGCCGAGTCCCGCGGCGGCGAGCACGGCGTCCACGATGGCGTGCGCGACGGCATCCCCGTCCGAATGACCGTGCAGCGAGGGTTCACCGGGCCAGTGCAGTCCGGCCAGCCAGAGATCGCCGCTACCGCCGACGGCATGCACGTCGGTGCCGACGCCGACGCGCGGCACCGGCGCGGTGCGCCTCACCGGCGCGACAGCCAGGAGGGCTCGCGCGCGGTCGAGATCGCCCGGAGTGGTGATCTTGAAGCTCCGCTCATCGCCGGGCACCGTCCACACCGGTGTTCCCATGCTCTGCACGAGTGCGGCGTCGTCGGTGTGCTCGGCGGATGCCGCGGCATACGCCGCGTCGAGAATCGTGCGGCGGAATCCCTGCGGGGTCTGCGCGGCCGCCAGTTCGGAACGATCGATCGGCTCGCGCACGCGATCGCCGGACACCCGTTTGACGGTGTCGACCACAGGAAGCACCGGAAGCACCGCATCTTTGCCGTCTGTGAGCGCGTCGATGACGCGCGCGAAGACCTCGGGCGGAGTCAGAGCCCGCGCGGCGTCATGGACCAGCACGCGCTCGACGTCGGGCCACACGGCCCGCAGTCCGGCAGCCACCGACTCTTGCCGGCTGAGCCCGCCGGCGACGACCGTGACCAGGTCGTGCCGTTCGCCGGCGACGGCGCGCGCCTCGGTCAGGGCATCACCGACGCGGTCTGAGGGAGCGACGATCACGACCTGCGCGGCCGGGGCGGCGAACACACCCTCCAGCGCGTGGCGCAGAACCGTGTGGGTGTCGAGACCCACGAACGCCTTCGGAACACCCGCGCCCAACCGCTGACCGGATCCAGCCGCGACGACGATTACGGCGGTGTGGGGCACGGGAACCAACGGGTCGCTCATGTACCCGACACTACCGACGTGGCGCGCCGTCTTCCGGCGGATGCCGGGATCAGCTCGCGAGAACCTCGTCGAGGACCCCCGAGGCGTGATCCTCATCGGCCTTCAGCGCCAGAGCGATCTCGGACACGAGGATCTGACGAGCTTTGGCCAGCATGCGCTTCTCGCCGGCGGACAGGCCGCGGTCCTGGTCACGACGCCACAGGTCACGGACGACCTCGCTCACCTTGATCACGTCGCCGGACGCGAGCTTCTCGAGGTTGGCCTTGTAGCGGCGCGACCAGTTGGTGGGCTCTTCGGTGAACGGTGCGCGCAGCACGTCGAACACCTTCTCGAGACCGTCCTTGCCGATCACGTCACGAACACCGACCAGGTCGACGTTGTCAGCAGGGACCTCGATGATGAGGTCTCCCTGCGTGACGTTCAGCTTCAGGTACTTCTTGGTCTCGCCCTTGATGATCCGGTCCTTGACCTCGATGATCGTCGCGGCCCCGTGGTGCGGATAGACGACCGTCTCGCCAACCTCAAAAAGCATGCAGTTATGTCCTTTCGGCAAAGTCCAGAATACCACAGGCGACATACGCTAGGGTTCGCCGGCTGAGCATCCGCGGCGGGGGCGCCGGGGTGGCGCCGCGTCGCGGCATAGAATGAGCACACACCGACTCGTCCAGGAGGATCCGTGAACACGCGCCGTCTCGCGTCCGTCGCCCTCGCCGCCGCTGTGGTCCTCTCCACCGCCGGCTGCAGCATGATCTCACCGCAGGCCACGACCATCAGCTACTCGGCCGCTGAGGGCGTCAACATCACGCACTCGGCACCCCTGAAGGTGCGCAACGCGCTCTTCGTCGCCAACGAGAAGGGCACCGAAGCCAACTTCCTCGCGGCGATCGTCAACGACACCGACACCGACGAGACGCTGCTGGTGGGCATCGAGGGCACGACGCAGCGGGTGCCGGTCGCCGCGCACTCGACCGTCAGCCTGGGCTTCGACGGCGCAGATCCGCTGCTGTTCACCGGCCTGTCGGCCAAGCCCGGCACCGACGTGCGCACCACGTTCCAGTCCGGCACCGGCGAGGCCGTGGAAGACCGCGTTCCGGTCTTGGACGGCACCCTGTCGTACCTGAAGGACTTCGTTCCCGCGAACTGATCCCGCTCACGGATATCGGCGGCGTCCCTCCTCACGAGGGGCGCCGCCGATCTTCGTGTCGCGGGGAAGGGCGCGTCAGGCTTCGAAGCGGTAGCCGAGCCCGCGCACGGTCAGGAGCATGACCGGCTCGCTCGGATTGCGTTCGATCCGTGACCGGATGCGCTTGATGTGCACGTCGAGCGTCTTGGTGTCGCCGAAGTAATCGCTCCCCCAGACCCGGTCGATCAACTGGCCGCGCGTCAGCACGCGCCCCGCGTTGCGCATGAGCACCTCGAGCAGCTCGAACTCCTTCAGCGGCATCGGGATGGTCTCACCGTCGACGGCGACGGTGTGCCGATCGATGTCCAGCACGACCCTTCCGCCGTCGACGACGCTGTCGTCGAGCCCCAGCTCGGGGCCTTCGCTGCGTCGCAGCACCGCCCGCATCCGCGCGAGCAGCTCGCGCGACGAGTAGGGCTTCGTCACGTAGTCGTCGGCGCCCAGCTCGAGACCGACGACGATATCGACCTCGGAGTCCTTCGCTGTCAGCATGATGATGGGCACTTTGGAGGTCGAGCGCACCACACGGCACACCTCGGTTCCCGGCATCCCCGGGAGCATGAGGTCGAGCAGGATGATGTCGGCGTCGCGCGAGGCGAACGCATCGAGGGCCGCGGGGCCGTCCTCGGCGATCTCGACCTCGAATCCCTCACGGCGCAGCAGATAGGCGAGCGGATCGGCCAGATCGGGCTCATCCTCGACGATCAGGACGCGGGTCATCGCTTCTTCTCTCCTTTCGCCCGCGCACCATCGCGGGCGGCCTTCTTCTTCTTGCGTTTCTTGGGAGCGGGAAGGTCGTCGGGCGCAGGGACGGCGGGCAGTCGCACGGTGAAGGTCGAGCCCCGCCCCGGACGCGACCAGACCTCGACCTCTCCCCCGTGCCGCTGCACCGCGTGCTTGACGATCGACAGCCCCAGCCCCGTGCCGCCGGTGCGGCGCGAGCGCGCCTGGTCGGCACGATAGAACCGCTCGAACACGCGTTCCTGCTCGTCCTCCGGAATGCCGATCCCCCGATCGGTGACCGCGATCTCGACGACCCCGCCGTCCCGTTTCACGCCGACGCCGACCTGTCCGCCCTGCGGCGAGTACGCGATCGCGTTGGCCACCAGGTTGGCGACGGCCTCGGTGAGCACCTGCACGTCACCGCGCACGTACGCGTGCCTCTCGCCCCCGCGGGCGACGGTGATGGCGGCCGAGTCTGCGGCGACCGACTGGGACTCGATGGCGGCGGCGACGACCTCGTCGACGGACACGTCGCGCAGTTCCGTCAGATCGTCGGCGGACTGCAGCCGCGACAGGTTCATGATGCGCGACGTGAGCTGGCTGAGCCGCGCCGCCTCGGCGCTGAGGCGACTGGCGAAATGACGCACCTGATCGGGATCGTCGGCGGCCGACTCGACCGCCTCCGCGAGCAGGCTCACCGCACCCACCGGCGTCTTCAGCTCATGGCTGGTGTTGGCGACGAAGTCGCGGCGCATCTCCTCGACGCGCTCCCGCTCCGTGATGTCACGGATGACGATGAGGATCAACCGCGGCGTGATCACGCTCGCCCGGGCCGAGACCAGCCGCGGCTCGACGCCGCGCTTGAGCCGCATCGTCTGCGTCTCCGGCGCCTCGGTACGACGGACGGTCCGGGCGAGGGCGCGCAGCTCATCGCCCGGCAGTGCGTAGTCCTCGTGCATGCCGAACAGCTCCGCGGGCGCCGAGACGGCGACGATCTGCAGCGACGTGTCGACGACCACCGCGACTTCGTCCATCCCCTGGAGCACCGCCGCCGTCCCGTCGGGCAGGGCCGTGGATGCCGCGACACGCGCGCGGTCACGCGCCCGCAGCGCGATGAGCACGAGCGTGGCCACTCCGCCGCCGAGGACGAGGCCGAGGATCAGCGCGATCGCCGGCTGCAGGGACTCCATGGCTCCCAGCGTAGGGTGGTTGGACACCGCAGATTCACGATACGGATCAACGCCGGAAACGGCGTCGGCAACGTTCATCGCTGCGGCACCGATCGTTAACCTTGGCCCGCGATGATCACCGGGTCAGGAGGCGGCACCGTGCCTGCCTGCCGGAAGAGAGGCCCTCTCATGCGCGAAGTGTTCCACCAGTCGCTCGAGGACGTGCAGTCGCGTCTCGTCGAGATCGCCGAGCTGGTCACGGAGGCGATCGACAAGGCCACCCGCGCCTTCGGTACCAGCGACGTCGCCCTTGCCGAAGAGGTCATCGAAGCCGACCAGACGATCGACGACAAGGCGGTCGCGCTCGACGAGCTGGCGATCCAGATCCTCGCTCGTCAGCAACCGGTCGCCCGCGATCTGCGCGTCGTCGTCGCGGCCCTGCGCGTCAGCGCCTCCTTGGAGCGCATGGGCGACATCGCCGAGCACATCGCTCAGCTCACCCGCATGCGCTTCCCCGAGCGCGCCATCCCGAAGGGCCTGAAGGGGACCTTCACCAAGATGGGTGAACTCGACGTCGAGGTCGCGAAGACCCTCACCGAGCTGCTGCGCACCGAAGACCTCAGCTACCTCGAAACGCTGCGCACACTCGACGACAAGGTCGATGACCACCACCTCGCCGTCTTCGAGAAGGTGCTGAGCGAGAACTGGCAGGGCGAGGCCGGAGCCACCGTCGATGCGACGCTGGCCAGCCGCTACCTCGAGCGCTTCGCCGACCACGCCGTCTCGGTGGCCAAGAAGGTGGCCTACCTCGCTACCGGCGACTGGACGCCCGACACCGACACCATCGCCGTCATCATCGCCGAGGGCGAATCGGTCGACGGCGTCGAGTGAGACGTCGCCTCCGCCGCGGCGGAGGCGGAAAACGATGAGGGGGATGCCGGTCGGCATCCCCCTCTCGCATTCGTACGGCCGCTGAGCCTCAGCCCTTGCCCTGGCTCGCGACAGCCGCGGCGCCGGCAGCGGCGGCCTCGGGGTCGAGGTACGCACCCGGCTCGAGCGGCATGAGGTCTTCACCGAGGCGGTAGACGAGCGGGATGCCGGTCGGGATGTTCAGCTCGGCGATGTCGGCGTCGCTGATGCCGTCGAGGTGCTTGACCAGGCCGCGCAGCGAGTTGCCGTGCGCGGTCACGAGAACGGTCTTGCCCGCCTTCAGGTCGGGGACGATCTCGTTCTCCCAGTACGGCAGGAGGCGGTCGATCACGATCTTCAGCGACTCGGTGCGCGGCACCTCGCCGTCGATGCCAGCGTAGCGAGGGTCGTTCACCTGGCTGTAGGGCGAGTCGTCGGGAAGGGCGGGAGGCGGCACATCGAACGAGCGGCGCCACAGCATGAACTGCTCCTCACCGAACTGCTCGAGCGTTTCTGCCTTGTCCTTGCCCTGGAGGTCGCCGTAGTGACGCTCGTTGAGGCGCCACGACCGCTTCACGGGGATCCACAGACGATCGGCCGCGTCCAGCGCGATGTTGGCCGTCTGGATCGCCCGACTGAGCAGCGACGTGTGCAGCACATCGGGCAGGATGCCGGAATCCTTCAGCAGTTCACCGCCGCGCGCGGCCTCGCCGCGACCCTGCTCGGTGAGGCGGACGTCCACCCATCCGGTGAACTGGTTGGTCTTGTTCCACTCGCTCTGCCCGTGGCGGAGGAGGATCAGCGTGTACGGCGCGGTCATGATCGTCATCCTACCGGCGCGCGCGCTGGCATCATGGGGGGATGCCGCCGGAGAAAGCCCCCGCTCGTGGGGTGGTCGGTCAGATCACGCGCGGCACGACGAACACCAACCGGCTGCGCCGCATCGACCGCTGGATCGCCCGGCATCCCGTGCTGAGGCGCGCCGACGATCCGTTCGTCATCGACCTCGGATACGGCGCGAGCGCCGTCACCGTGCTCGAGCTCGAGGAGCGGCTGCGGCGCGCCCGCCCCGGTGTCGATGTGCTCGGGCTGGAGATCGATCCGGCCCGGGTCGAGCGGGCCCGCACGCAGCTGGTCGACGTGCGCGCGGGGCGCACGGCGTTCTCGCCCGACGCTCACGTGTCCTTCGCCCGCGGCGGGTTCGAGGTGCCGACGCCGCAGGGGCGCCGACCTGCGGTGCTGCGGGCGTTCAACGTGCTGCGGCAGTACGACGAGCACGAGGTGAAGGAGGCGTGGGCGCGCATGACGCAGCGCCTGCATCCCGACGGCATCCTCGTGGAAGGCACCTGCGACGAGCTCGGCCGGATCTGCACGTGGGTCGAGATCGGCGCCGACGCCGCGCCACGAACGCTCACGCTGTCGTTGCGTCTGAGCGAGCTCGCCTCCCCGTCGATCGCCGCGGAGCGGCTGCCGAAGGCCCTCATCCACCGCAACGTGCCCGGTGAGCCGGTGCACGATTTCCTGCGCACCCTCGACGAGGAGTGGACACGCGCCGTCGGCACCGCGTCGTTCGGACCGGTGCAGCGCTGGCGCGCCGCGCTCGACGCGATGCACGCGGCGGGCTGGCCTGTGGGCGGTCGCGCGCGCTGGCGGCTGGGCGAGGTCACCGTGCCCTGGAGCCTGGTCGCTCCCGTCGTCTGACCGGCGCCCGTCGGCGAACGGCCGACCGAGCGCAGGCGATCTGCCCAGCACAGGCGGATTCTGCGCCGTTCTGCCTCTCCCCGGCAGATTGCCTGCCCTCGGCGGCGCGCCATCGGCGGTTCGGGGCGGCCTCGCTCACACGCGCGGGATCGCGGCGCGCGCCTCGTCGGCGGGCATCCCCGCCGCCGTCATGAGGTCGACGGCCAGCGGGCGCAGCGCACCGATGAGCGTCTGATCGACGGCCGAGCTGCGATCGGCGAGAACGGTGGGATCCAGACGGGCCGCCACGGCACGGACGGCTTCGCGGGCGGCCGGCTCGTAGGAGATGTCGCCGAGCGACTCCGCGATGAGGCGCGCACCGGCCGCAAGTTCGGCGAGCAGGTCGGCGGCGATCGGGCGCGGTTGCCGGTCATCGCAGAGGTAGACGACGCGGCGGGCGATCACGCGCAGATTGCGGGTGGCCAGGTCCAGGTGCAGGCGGATGCGCTCCTGCCGCTGGAACTCCGAGCGCTGGCGGCGCAGGAACGGCGAGATGCGGGCGATCTCCGAACCCGACTCGATTCCGGCGCGCCACTGGTCGACCAGCCCCTGAAGGGCGCGCGCCTTGGTGAGTCCGCGCTCTGCGCGCACCGCGTCACCGCGGCGCAGGGCCTGCACGAGGGTCGACACGGCGCCGTCGAACGCCGACAACAGCGCCGCTCCTTCCCGCGCGACCGTACGCTGTGGGCTGCGCGGCAGCAACGCCGTCACCAGCAGGGCCATGACACCCCCGACGAGACCGTCGATCATCCGGAGGAACGGCACGCTCACCGGGATGACCATCACGATCGCCGACTGCATCGCCGCGGCGATCGCGAACGCCGGCTGCGGCGAGAGGAAGCGTGCGACGATCAGCGAGGCCGTCAGCGTGATGCCCAACTGCCACCACCCGATGCCCGCGACGAACACGATCAGCTCCGCGACGAGGATTCCGACGACCATTCCGATCACCGTCTCCAGCACCCGGCGCGGTCGGGCGTCCCTGACGAGACCGAGGCTCGAGACCGTGACGGTGGCCGCCAGCAGGGGCGCCGCGTGACCGAGCACGTAATGGGCGAACGAGAACGCCGCGGTCGCTGCGATCACGATCTGCGCGATCGCAGGAGCCGACACGATGACGCGGTCGATGCCGACACGCGGATGCCAGCGGGAACGCCACCCGGTCGGGATGGCGGCGGTCTGCGCAGCCGTGTTCCCGGGGCGTTCCGAGGGCGGCGGCGCGGACGTCACCGTGCTCAGCGGCGCCGGGAGAGCCGCGGCATCCGCGGGATCGATGCGGTGCGCCCAGCGTCGGGCGGAACGATGACCTCCTGCGCCGCCGCGATGCGCCCCTCGTCCACCGCGACCGTCAGATCAGCCTCGACCGGAACCGTGCGCTTGACGTATGCGAGCGCGATCGGCCCCTCCTCGAAGTGGCGTGCGACGGAGGTCACCGCGCCGACCGCCTCGTCGCCGAGGAAGACCTCGGCTCCCCCCACCGGCAGGTCGGCGTCGCTGCCATCCAGCTGCAGGGCGACGAGCCGGCGCGGCGGATGACCGAGGTTGTGCACCTTCGCGACCGTCTCCTGACCGCGGTAGCAGCCCTTGTCCAGGTGCACCGCGGTGCGCAGCCAGTCGGCCTCGTGCGGCAGCGCCCGTCCGTCGGCCTCGGTCGCGGCGCGAGGACGCCAGGCGGCGACGCGGACGGCATCGACGGCCATCCATCCGGCGACGGGCTGATCACCGGATGCCGCGGCCTCGGCGAGGCGGGACGCCGCATCGACCGGCACGATCGCCTCCGCCCAGTCGTACGACTCCCCCGGGTGCGGGTCGGCGGGAGCGTATCCCCACCCGCCGGTGCCGACCGCAGGCCACGGGTCGTGCCAGATCGCGAGCGGGTCGAGCGCAGCAACCGCTTGCGCGGTGCCGCCGATGACGCGCACCTCCTCCGAAAGGTCCTGCGGCTCTACCCGCAACCGGAACCGCATGCGACTGAGCCACGTCACGAGCGCCGCGGAGCGGGACCGATCGACGATCAGCCACGTGCGCTCACCGTCGTCCACGACTCCCGCGGCGTGTTCGACGTGGCCCTGCGGGTCGAGCACGAGCAGCTCGGTGCTGGTGCCCGGTGCGAGCGCCGTGAGCGCCTGCGAGGTGATGGAATCCAGCCAGCTGAGGCGGTCGACACCGTCGACCGCGACCACGACCCGGTCTTCGAGGGGCGCAAGTGCCCGTCCGGCGATGAGATCGCGCTGTTCACGCGCGGGCGCGGCCACATGCACCAGCCCACGCTCGTCGATGACGGCACCGGGAACGACGGTGAACGCGCTGGCGACGGCGGCAGGACGAGGCGCCTCGGACATGCTCACTCGGCCCGCGCCAGTCGTGCCGACGCGTGCGAACCGAGCTCGCCGCCGAGCGCGGCGATGTCCCACGCCCAGAGCAGGTGGCCGTCGACGAGGCCGTACATCCGGGTCGCCGCGGTGTAGACCTTCGCGCTGGCGGGGCGCACTACGGCATCCGTCGCCAGGTCGATGCGCGGACCGCGCACCTGCCCCACGTAGAGCTCGCTGATGCCGTCGGAGTGGACGATGGCGACCTCGAGATCGAAGCCGCCCTCCGCATTGCGAAGAGCCTCGACGTCGTCGGCCGTGCGCGAGGCGTCGCGTACCGCCGACGGCGGCAGCAGTGCCGGGCCGGCGTCGGCCTGCTCGAGCGGGCGAGCGAGGCACCAGTACCCGGTCTCGGCCACGAGAGGGGTGCGGGACTCGTCATCGGCGACGAACCAGGCGTTCGCCGCGTAGTTGACGTAGTCGCCGCCGTCATGGCTGAAGCTCACCCGATGGGCGAACTCGCCGCGGAAGGCGACACCGTCGGCCTCATAGTCGATGACGCCGGTGCCTTCCCAGACGCCGAGCAGCCACGAGAGCGGAACGAGATCGGCCGGCAGGTCGGTCGGCAGGTCGATCATGCCGATCAGCGCTGGCCGCGGTAGAGGTTCTTGATCACGACACCCGACACGAAGACGATCGCGAGCGAGGCGAGCGCGAGCAACCCGACGAAGAAGAGTTCGAGCGCGAGCAGGTCCATGTCCTCACTCTACCGTCACGCGAACATGCTGGAGAGTCCGAGACCGAGCCCGATCAGGCCCATCACCACGAACGCACCGAGAGTGCTCAGCGCCACCCGACGCACGAAGCCCTGCGAGTGTCCCTGCACCAGTTGCACGACGAAGGCGAGGATGAGGCAGGCGGCCATGCCCACCGGCATCCATGCGGCGCGCCACTCGCCCGGAGCGACGACGCCGATCACGATCGCGATCACCGCGCCGGCGGCCCAGACTCCGACGATGCCGCCGTACTCGGCGCGGGGCGCCAATCCAGGAAGCGTCATCCTCCCATTGTCACCGACGCGCGCACTCCGCGCACGTCGGCCGAGCCACCCGCGCACGGCGCCCGTGCGAGCGGGTTCTAAGATGGGGGCACGGTTCGGGGGCATCCGAACCCGAAGGGACCCCCATTGGCTCAGCTTCTCGTCTTGAGTTCCGCCCCGGGCGGGGGCCCCGTCCTGCCTGCGCTCGAGCTGCTCAGCCATCGCGTCCGGCAGATTCTCGCCGAGCCGGCCCAGCTCGTGAACGCGCCGAGCTCGGATGTCATCTTCGTCGACGCCCGTGCCGACCTGGTCGGGGCGAAGTCGCTGTGCAAGATCCTCAACACGACGGGCCTGGACGCACCGCTGGTGCTCGTCGTGACCGAGGGGGGCCTCACGGCGGTGTCGACGGACTGGGGCATCGACGACGTGATCCTGGTCGGTGCCGGCCCCGCCGAGGTCGACGCGCGCATCCGGCTGGCGGTCGGACGCCAATCCGCATCACAGGTCTCCAGCCGCATCCAGACCTCTGGCATCACGATCGATGAGTCGTCCTACTCGGCCAAGGTGCACGGCAAGCCGCTGGATCTCACCTACAAGGAGTTCCAGCTGCTCCACTTCTTCGCGACGCATCCCTCGCGCGTGTTCACGCGCGAGCAGCTGCTGAGCGAGGTGTGGGGTTACGACTACTTCGGGGGCACGAGGACGGTCGACGTGCACGTACGACGCCTGCGCGCCAAACTCGGAGACCTCGAACAGCTCATCGGCACCGTGCGCAACGTGGGGTACCGGTTCAACGTGTACGAGGACGACCAGATCCCGACCTCCCGCGAGGCGAGCCAGGCGTGATGACGACTGTCGGGCCGGGCGGCGACGACGCGGTTAACGCGGCGGTCACCTGGCACTGACATGATGAGGGAATGATCGACACCGACGTTCTGGACACCGGGCTGGGCGACGAGGACGACGACGACTTCGACGAGATGGTCGAAGCCGGCGACGCCCAGCTTCCCGAGCACCGCTACATGGACCGCGAGCTCAGCTGGCTCGCGTTCAACCAGCGGGTGCTGGAGCTCGCGGAAGACCCGTCGTTGCCGGTCCTCGAGCGCGCCAACTTCCTCGCGATCTTCGCCAGCAACCTCGACGAGTTCTTCATGGTGCGCGTGGCCGGTCTGAAGCGCCGTATCGTCACCGGTCTCGCCGTGCCGACGAACGTCGGTCGCGCCCCGCAGGACGTCTTGGCCGACATTTCGGATGCCGCCCACGCACTGCAGTTGCGCCAGGCCGGAGTCTGGCTCGACGTGGTCCAGCCGGCCCTCGCCGCGGCCGGCATCGAGGTGGTCTCCTGGGACGACCTGTCGGACGAGGACCGCGAGGATCTCTACGACTACTTCCAGTCGCAGGTGTTCCCGGTGCTCATGCCCCTCGCCGTCGACCCGGCTCACCCCTTCCCCTACATCTCCGGTTTGTCGTTGAATCTCGCCATCCGCATCCGCAACGCGAAGACCGGGCGGCAGGAGTTCGCGCGCCTGAAGGTGCCGCCTATGCTCCCCCGGTTCGTCGCGCTGCCCGGCAAGCCCGGTCGGGCGCGCTACCTGCCGTTGGAGCAGCTGATCGCGAACCACCTCGGCGACCTGTTCCCGGGAATGGAGATCCTCGAGCATCACACGTTCCGCCTGACCCGCAACGAGGACGTGGTCATCGAGGAGGACGAGACCGAGAACCTGATCCAGGCGCTCGAGGCCGAGCTGCTGCGCAGGCGGTTCGGGCCGCCGATCCGGCTCGAAGTCGGCGACGACATGGACGAGGTGACCCTCGACCTGCTCATCAACGAGCTGTCGATCACCGAGCAGGAGGTCTACCGGCTTCCGGGGCTCCTCGACCTGCGCGGGCTGTTCGAGCTCAGCGCGGTCGACCGGCCCGAGCTGCGCTACGCCCCGCACGTGCCGACGACGGCCGTGGCATTCCAGCCGCTCGAGCAGAACGGCCGCGCCGACCTGTTCGCCGCGATCCGCAAGGCCGACGTTCTGGTCCACCACCCGTACGAGTCTTTCGCGACCAGCGTGCAGGCGTTCCTCGAGCAGGCCGCGCGCGACCCGCACGTGCTCGCGATCAAGCAGACGCTGTACCGCACCTCGGGTGACAGCCCGATCGTGCAGGCGCTCATCGATGCGGCCGAATCCGGCAAGCAGGTGCTCGCGCTCGTCGAGCTCAAGGCCCGCTTCGACGAGGCGGCCAATATCGTCTGGGCGCGCAAGCTCGAGAAGGCGGGCGTGCACGTCGTCTACGGGCTCGTCGGACTCAAGACCCATTGCAAGCTCGCGCTGATCATCCGCGAGGAAGACGGCGTGCTCCAGCACTACAGCCACATCGGAACGGGCAACTACAACCCGAAGACGAGCCGCATCTACGAGGACTTCGGACTCTTCACCACCGACGGACAGGTCGGAAAGGATCTGACGCGCCTGTTCAACGAACTCAGCGGCTACGCGATCGAGAAGAAGTTCAAGCGACTGCTCGTGGCCCCCCTGCATCTGCGGAAGGGGCTCCTGCGTCAGATCGACAAGGAGCGCCGCAACGCGCTGGCCGGCAGGCCCGCCGCCATCCGCATCAAGGTCAACTCCATGGTCGACGAGGAGATCATCGACTCCCTGTACCGGGCGAGCCAGGCCGGCGTGAAGGTGGACATCTGGGTGCGGGGCATCTGCTCGATCAAGCCGGGGATGCCGGGCGTGAGCGAGAACATCACCGTCCGCAGCATCCTCGGCCGATATCTCGAGCACTCCCGCATCTTCGCGTTCCACAACGACGGCGATGCCGAGATCTACATCGGCAGCGCCGACATGATGCACCGCAACCTCGACCGCCGCGTCGAAGCGCTCGTGCGCGTCGCCGCGCCCGCGCATCTGAAGGAGCTCACCGAACTGTTCGACCGCGCGATGAGCGACGACACCAGCTCGTGGTGGCTGGGTCGCGACGGCGAGTGGACGCGGCACAGCGTGGATGCCGACGGCACGCCGCTCCTGGATCTGCAGGACTACACGATGGCCAACGTTCCGCGCCGCCGGCGCGCACGGGCGGTCCGATGACCGACAACGCTGTCTACGCGGCGGGCGGAGTGATCTGGCGCGTCGTGGACGGCAGACTCATGGTGCTCGTCATCCACCGGACGGCGTACGCCGACGTCACCCTCCCCAAAGGGAAGGTCGACCCGGGCGAAACGCTCGCGGAGACGGCTGTGCGGGAGATCTTCGAAGAGACCGGCATCCGCGTGCATCTGGGCATCCCGGTGGGAGTGTCGAGATATCGGATGCCGAGCAAGCGGCAGAAGATCGTGCACTACTGGGCCGCGGAGGCGACCGACGAAGCCATCCGCGCCTCCGCCTTCGTGCCGAATCGCGAGATCGCCGCCCTCGAGTGGGTGACCCCGAAGCGGGCACGGGGCTACCTGAGCTACCCCGTCGACGTCGAGATCCTCGACAACTTCCTGCGCTTCGTCGACGACGGCATCCTCGAGACGTTCCCGCTCATCGTGCTGCGCCACGCGAAGGCGACTCCGCGCGACGGGTGGAAGGGCGCGGATGCCGCGCGAACCCTGACGGATCGCGGCGCCCGTCAGGCCGGGTCGATCGTGGGGCCGCTCGCCGCATTCGGGGTGCGCAAGATCGTCAGCAGTGACGCCGTGCGCTGTGTGGCCACCGTCACCCCGCTCGCCGCGGCGCTCGGCCGCAAGATCGTGCGGACGTCGCTGATCAGCCAGGACGCCTGGGAGGCCGGTGAAAGCGATACGCGCAGCGTCGTCGGGCGTCGAGTCCGGTCGCGCAAGCCCGCGGTGCTGTGCAGTCACGGCCCCCTCCTGCCCGACATGCTCACCGAGATCGCCCTCGCCACAGGCACCCTGCGGGGTTCGTATCTGGGCAGCGCATCGGCCCTGGAGCCGGGCTCCTTCTCGGTCGTGCATCTCTCCACGACCAACCCGGGCTCGGGCATCGTCGCGATCGAGACGCACGAACCGAAGCCCTGAGCGCATGCACCCGACAGGGGTGCTGCGCCCACGTTCACCTCCCGTTCACCTCCCGAGCCCACTCCCTTAAGAGTGCGTGTCTACCTTCGGAGCCAGCCCCGCACCGGGCTGCCAAACCCCGAATGTGAAGGATTCACAGTGAAGAAGACTCGATTCGCCCTCGTGGGCGCTGCGATCGCCATCGGCGCCGTCGCCCTCGCGGGATGTTCCTCCGGCACCGCCAGCTCCGGCGGCAGCACGCCCTCCTCGGCCGCGAGCCAGGCGGGTGTGACCTCCACCATCGACGCAAGCCTGACCGGCACCGTCACCGCCGGCGGCTCGAGCGCCCAGGCCAACGCCCAGTCGGCGTGGGTCAGCGCCTACAACGCCCAGGTCAAGGGCGTCACCATCAACTACGACAAGTCGCAGGGCTCCGGCGGCGGCGTCACCAACTTCCTCAGCGGCGCGTACGATTTCGCCGGGTCGGACTTCCCGATGACCGCCGACGACACCACCAAGTCCAAGGCCACCTGCGGCACGGGCGGGATCAACGTCCCCATCTACCTCGATGGCGTCTCGATCGTCTATAACATCCCCGGCGTGTCGAGCCTCACGCTCTCCGGCGACACCATCGCGAAGATCTTCAACCTGAAGATCACGGACTGGTCCGACCCGGCCATCACGAAGGACAACGGCGGCACCGCGCTGCCGGCCGGCGCCATCACCACGGTCGCGCGTTCGGACGGCTCGGGCACGACGTTCAACTTCCTCAGCTACCTCGCCGGCACCCAGGCCGCGTCGTGGACGTACCCGGCGGGCAAGAACTGGCCCGTGTCGGGCAACGTCTCGCTGCAGAAGGGGAACCCGGGGGTCGCCGGCGCCGTGCAAGGCGGCACCGGCACGATCGGCTACGTCGACCACGCCGCTATCGGGAAGCTCAACGAGGCTGCCGTGCTCGTGGGCACCACCCCGGTGAAATACTCGGCCGCAGGCGTCACCAACACGTTCGACAAGGCGGCCGTGGAGAGCTCCAACGGCGTGACGGGCGACCTGTCGAAGAAGTTCGACTACACCAAGCTGACCGCCGACACGTACCCGATCCCGCTGGTGTCGTACGCGATCCTGTGCACCACGTTCAAGGACGCCAAGCAGGCCGCGATCACCAAGTCGTACCTGAGCTTCATCGCCTCGTCGGTGGGCCAGCAGGTCGCGGCCAAGAACGCCGGATCGGCCCCGCTGCCGGTATCGGTGCTCGAGGCGACGCAGAAGAGCATCGCCGCGATCAAGTAGACGCAGCTTCTCGGTCGGCCCGTCCCAGCGGTACGCTCGGGCGGGCCGATTCGAGTGCGGCCCGACCTCCCTCCGAGAGCGAGGATGCTCGCACGTGCGAAAACCCGAAGGAACCTCATGGCTCAGACGCTGACCGGCCCGCCGGGTACACGAGGCACCAACCGGCGACGCGCCAGCGACACGGTCTTCCTCGGCCTGTCGGCGGCGTCGGCCACCTCGATCATGCTCATCCTCGCCGGTGTGGCGATCTTCCTCATCATCCAGGGTCTGCCCGCGATCACCGCGAACTGGAGCGCCAATCCCGACCTGAGCGCCATCCAGAACCCCGCGCAGGTGCCGTGGCGCAGCTTCTGGGACTACGTGGGACCGCTGCTCTGGGGCAGCATCTGGTCGTCTTTGATCGCGCTGGTGCTCGGCGCGCCGGTCGCGATCGGCATCGCGCTGTTCATCTCCCACTACGCGCCGCGCAGCATCGCCGGCGCGCTCGGGTACATCATCGATCTCCTGGCCGCCGTGCCCTCGATCGTGTTCGGCCTGTGGGGCATCATCGTGATCCGCCCGTTCCTGCTTCCCCTGTCGCAGTTCCTGAACGAGTACCTCGGCTGGATCCCGCTCTTCAGCGGCCCCGTCACCAACACGGGCTCGACGATGTTCGCCGGCGGCGTGGTGCTCGCGGTGATGATCCTCCCGATCATCACCTCCATCACGCGGGAGGTCTTCCTGCAGACGCCGCGCCTGGACGAAGAGGCTGCCTTGGCCCTGGGTGCGACCCGATGGGAGATGGTGCGGCTTGCGGTGCTGCCCTACGCGCGCAGCGGCATGGTCTCGGCGACGCTCCTCGGCCTCGGTCGTGCGCTCGGCGAGACGATGGCCATCGCACTGATCATCTCGCCGTCGCTGCTGTTCTCGGTGCAGGTCCTCACCGACGGGTACAACTCCCAGACGATCGCGGCGAACATCGCCCTGAACTTCCCGGTGGCCACCGACATCCAGCGCTCCGCGCTGATCGGCACCGGGCTGATGCTGTTCGTCGTCTCCCTCGCCGTGAACATGCTGGCCCGCTACATCATCGCGGCCACGGGGCCCGGCGCGAAGGGCCGCAAGAGAGGAAAGCGCTCGTGAGCGAGCTCACCACCCCCGTGGCCACGACGTCCACGCCGCCGCTGTCGCTCACCAGCGGTCAGCTGCCGCGGTTCATCGAGCCCATCGTGCTCGTCGTCTCGCTCGCGGTGATCGCCGCCCTCCAGCTCGTGCTCGGCGGCTTCAACGTCGCGACCTGGCTCATCCTCAGCGCGGTCGTCTACCTGATCGCCATCGGCGTCTTCTCGGCGATCGTCGAAGGCAGGCGCAAGTCGACCGACCGCGTCGTGCGCGGTCTGGTCACGGTGGCCTTCGTCCTGGCCGTGGCTCCGCTCATCTCGACGCTGTGGACCGTGTTCTCCAAAGGCATGGGCGTCATGTCGTGGGACTTCATCACCAAGGTGGGCGGGACCGCATTCGACCCCAATACCCTGGCCGTGGTCTCGACGCCCGGCGCACTGCAGGCCATCGTCGGAACGCTCATCATCACGGGGATCGCGGCGTTGATCTCGGTGCCGATCGGCATCCTCGCCGCCGTCTACCTCATCGAGTACGCGCAGCCGAAGAACCCGCTGCGCCGCACGATCACGTTCCTGGTCGATGTGATGACCGGCATTCCGTCGATCGTCGCCGGTCTGTTCGCCTTCTCGCTTTTCGCCCTCATCGTCGGTCCGAAGGCATTCAGCGGATTCTCGGCATCCATCGCCCTCTCGGTGCTCATGATCCCGATCGTGATCCGCTCCACCGAGGAGATGCTGCGCCTGGTGCCCGCCGACCTCCGCGAGGCGTCGTTCGCCCTCGGCGTGCCGCGATCGATCACGATCATCAAGGTGGTCCTGCGCACCGCCGCCAGCGGCATCATCACCGGCGTCGTGCTCGCCGTGGCCCGTGTCATCGGCGAGACGGCGCCGATCTTCATCGCCGCGAGCTTCACCGACAACTTCAACTCCGACCCGTTCAACGGTGCGATGCAGACCCTGCCGGTCATGGCCTACACGGCCTACAGTTTCCCGGGGCAGGACATCGACGCCTCTCAGGCCCAGGCCTGGGGCGCGGCGCTGCTGCTGGTCATCCTCGTCGTCATCTTCAACCTGATCGCCCGGATCGTCGCGATGGTCTTCGCGCCGAAGGCACGCTAAGCAAGGAAGGCCCCTGTGTCCAAGCGCATCGAAGTCGAAAACCTCAACGTCTACTACGGCGATTTCCTCGCCGTGGAGGGCGTCTCCATGGAGATCGAACCCCGCGCCGTCACGGCGTTCATCGGGCCGTCCGGCTGCGGCAAGTCCACGTTCCTGCGCACGCTCAACCGCATGCACGAGGTCATCCCCGGCGCCCGAGTCGAAGGCAAGGTCCTCGTCGACGGCGATGACCTGTACGGCAGCGGCGTGGACCCCGTGCTCGTGCGTCGTCACGTCGGCATGGTGTTCCAGCGGGCGAACCCGTTCCCGACCATGTCGATCAAGGAGAACGTGCTGGCCGGCGTGAAGCTCAACAACAAGCGCATCTCCAAGAGCGACGCCGACGCCCTCGTCGAACGCTCGCTGCAGGGCGCAAACCTCTGGAACGAGGTCAAGGACCGCCTCGACAAGCCCGGTGCGGGCCTGTCGGGCGGGCAGCAGCAGCGCTTGTGCATCGCGCGCGCGATCGCGGTCTCCCCCGACGTGCTGCTGATGGACGAGCCGTGCTCGGCCCTGGACCCGATCTCGACGTTCGCGATCGAGGAGCTCATCCAGGAGCTGAAGACGGAGTACACGATCGTCATCGTGACGCACAACATGCAGCAGGCATCGCGTGTGTCCGACAAGACGGCGTTCTTCAACATCGCCGGCACCGGCAAGCCCGGAAAGCTCATCGAGTACGACAACACCGACACCATCTTCACGGCCCCGTCCGTGCAGGCGACCGAGGACTACGTCTCCGGCCGCTTCGGCTGAATCGCCCGGCGGAGAACGACCACGGCAACCGAACTGCAAGGGTTTCGTAACGACACGCCGCGCGCGGCGGCATCCGCCCGGCGAGTCGCCTGACGGGCCTTGCAGTTCGGCACGCGGCGGCCGTCGGCAACACGTCCTGCACAGGCCGTGCGGTGTGCGGATTTGTCCACGGATGCCGAGAACCGAGCGGTCATGCCCGTACGTACTGTGCAGGGTGTCGCCATGTGCGATGCGTCCCAGGCCGTCTTCACCACCGGAGCTCTCCTGCGCAGCGGCTTGTCGCGAAGCCAGTTGCGACAACACATCAGCGCGGGTACGTTCCACCGATGCCGCCGAGGCGTCTACACGACCGTCGGCGCCTGCGACGCTGCACGAGACATAGGCACCCACGGCGGACGGTTCGCCTGCGTCACTGCGGCTCGGCACCTGGGACTCTGGGTTCTGACCGACGATGCGCGGACGCACGTGTGGCTCTGCGACGGACAGCGGACCTACCATCCCCGCGGATGCGGCTGTGTCGAACACTGGGATGACGGCCGCCTCGGACGTGCCGGGACGAGCGCGTCCGTGCCGCGCGTCCTGCTGCAGATCCAGCGGTGCCACGGCGTCGAAGAGTTCTTCGTCGTGCTCGAATCGGCGCTGCGACTCGGTCTCATCGATGACGATGGTCGGCGATGGCTGCACGAGCGGGTCGATGCCGCGGGGCGCGAAGCTCTCGCCCTCGCCCGCGACGATGCCGACAGCGGGCTGGAGTCGCTGCTGCGCTGGCGCCTTCGCCGCCTCGACCTGCGGGTGCAGACCCAGCGCACTGTCGTGGGCGTCGGGCGGGTCGACCTGCTGATCGGGGACCGACTTCTCATCGAAGCGGATGGCGTCGACAATCACGATGGTCCGTCGCACCGCCATAAGGACCTCGTGCGCGATGCCAACGCGGCCGCCTGGGGCCTGGTGACGTTGCGATTCGACTATGCCCTCATCGTGCACGACTGGGATCTCGTCGAAGCCGCGATCGTCGGCATGCTCGCGACGCTCGCGCAGGCGCCCCGGGTCACCATCTGACGCCCGCCTCCCCGCCGCCGCTCCTCTCCTCGCCTCCTCTGCTCGCGACGCAACTGCAAGGCGCAGGTCTCGACACACCGGTCACCGACGGCCACGGGCGGCGTGTCGCCGCCGACGCCTCGCAGTTCGGCATCCGTCATGCCGCGAGGACGCGGGCCGGCGTGCGCGTCAGTCGCGGGGGCGTCAGTCGCGCGGGCTCAGGAGGTACGCGTTCATGGATGCCGTGAGGGCGGCATCCCCCGCGAGTTCGCGCTCGTCGATCGCCGTGACCGGGGCGGCGAGGCGCACGCTCGACACGAGCCACGCGGCGTCGGCCGTCTGCAGTTCCGATACGGGGATCGTCTCGTAGCCGGTCTCGAATCCGCGCGCCTCGAGGTGCTCGAACAGGCTGAGCTGCGTGGTCCCATGCAGGATGCCGGCGTTCGGCGCGGGCGTGACGAAGCTGTTGCCGCGGCGAAGGATCAATGAGGCGGTCGGTGCCTCGAGCACGAAGCCGTCGCTCGTGACGAAGATCGCATCGTCCGCACCGCGACGGTGCGCTTCGCGCAGGGCCGCCATGTTCACGGCATACGACAGCGTCTTGGCCCCGAGCAGCAGCCACGGCGCGCGGGAGGGCACGTCGAGCGCGTACCCCCGGTCGAGCGTGACGACACGGATGCCGCGACCACGTGCGGCCGAGAAATCGGCGGCCGGTGCGGCGGTGACCCAGGCGGTCGGCGTCGGGCCGTGCTCGATGCCGCGGCTGAGGATGAGTTTGATGACCGCCTCGCCCGTACCGCAGGCCGACGCGGCGAGAGCCACAGCCTGGCGCCACTGCTCCGCGTGAGGCTGCGGCAGATCGCACAGCCGCGCCGAATGTCCCAGACGGGACAGGTGCGCCGCCACCTCCTGTGCGTGACCGTCGATGACCCCGATCGATTCGAAGATGCCGTCGCCGCGCTGCGTGCTGAGCTCCCCGACGGTCAGTGCGGGGGCGGCCGGATCGACCTCGGTGAACGTGCCCGCGAAGTCGGAGCGAGTATCGCCACTGTCGGCGGGGTCGATCATCAGCGCGAAGTGCCATGCCATGACCCGAGCCTAGACCGCGGGAATAGCTCGCAGAGGCGGTCCGTTACACTGGAACAGCCGGGCCGCAGTAACCCCGGGCTCCATCTTTCGCCGCTCCGAGCGGCCTCGCGCCGAGAGGCGTTCTGCGGCCCGGCACTTCTCTGCCCGGACGTCCGAATGCTCCGTTTCGACTCGTCACTGCGCTCCTCGCTCAACGACCGGGTGAGGCGCCTGCCCCCGGTCACTGCGCTCCTCGCTCAACGACCGAAGATGCGCGACAGGCTCCCGGTCGTTGAGCGAGCGCAGCGAGTCGAAACGCCCCGCGCCCAACGCGACGCCGCACGCCCGGTCAGGTCAGCGCGTCACGCCGCCACAGCCCGGCGCACGCCGTGAGATCGCCCGCGTAGGTGTCCAGGCGTAGCGCCCGGGTGGTGAAGGTACTCGCGCGGTCCGGTTCGGTGTCGTCGTAGTCGTCGGCGAGGTCCGCGGCGCCGGCGGCCTCGACGCGGCAGAACGAGGCGGCGCGTTCCAGGGCGACGGCGAAGTCGCCGGTGAACACGCCGCGCAGGATCTCATCGACCAGCGTGATCAGCTCTTCCGGCCCGGCCGGTGTCGGAGCTCCCGCGACGACGTCGTCGACCGAGTGCAGCACCGTGCGCCCCCGCTCGTACAGCAGGGCGGCGGTCGCGGCATCGTCGCGCACCATCAGCTGCAGCAGGTAGAGACGCCACAGCGTCCCGGGCAGAGACTTCGCTGGGGAGTGCGACCACAGCTCCGCGACGGTCTCGAGGCCGTGGGCGTCGGTGAACGTGATCAGCCGCTCGACGACGGCATCCGTGGGCTCGTCGCGCACGCGCGTGATCAGGGCGGATGCCGTGGCGTGCGCGATCCGCGACACGTCGGCCGGGTCGGTGGAGCCGAACCGACGGTCGAACGTGTCCGCCGGCCGATGGACGGGGCGGTGATAGTCCCGGGGCTCGTCGCTCATCGTTCCAGGCTACCGGCGGCCGCAGCGGTGGGCTCAGGCGCTGGTCGGGATGGCGATGATGGGCTTGGTGGTCGGATTGCCGTCGGGCGAGCCTCCGGCCTGTTCGATGGTCACCGCGATGGTGTCGCCGGGCTGCATCGTCCCGCTGAGCTCCGCCGTGGTCACCGAGCCGGACGCGTCGAAGGTGCCCGCCGCGATCGGCTGGGTTCCGCGCACGAACCACAGTTCGAAGGTGCGATCGTTCGGCAGCTCGGGCAACCCGTCGGCGACCAGCACCACCTTGCCGACGCTGGCCGACCAGTGCGCCGTGGCCTCGCCGCCCTGGAAGCTGACCTGCGCCGACGAGGCGTCGGGGGCCGACTGGATCTGCTCCAGCGCGGTCACCGCGGCCGGCGTACGCCACAGGTTGGTCACGGCTCCCGTGCCCCACCCGATTGCGACGAGCAGTGCGACCGAGGCGACGAGAGCGAAAAGTCCGCGCGTCCAGTTTCGACGCTGCACCGCCTGGACCACTTCTGTCGGCGGCGCGACCGGAGCGGTTTCGGCGCGCTCCTCCGCGACGGTGGATGCCGCGGCATCCGCTGCGGTCGGCGACTCGTCGGTGTCGATCGCCCGCATCAGTCGCGAGCGGAGGTCCAGCGGCGGAGCGACCGGCGGGATGCCGTCGGCCAGGACGTCGATGGCGGCGGCGTCGAGGCGGGCGACCTGTTCCCACTCGGGGTGCGCGGCCAGGGCAGCCTGATAGGCGCGCTCGTCGTCGAGCGACAGCGCGTTCAGCGCGTGCCCTGCCGAGAGCTCGGCAAACTCGTCGGCTCCGATGTCTCGGTACTCGCGGTCGTTCATGACGTCACCCCCATCTCCTGCCTCAGGCGCGACAAACCGTCGCGCATTCTTGTCTTGATCGTCCCCAGGGGCGATCCCACCAGTGCGGCGATCTCGCTCTGAGAATATCCCCCGACATACGACAGCAGCAGTGCTTCGCGCTGCGCATCGGGAAGTGCGTCCATCGCCCGGGCGACGCGCCTGCTTTCGATACGCAGGGCGACCTGGTCGTCGACGCTGTCCTGGCCGCTGTTCAGTTCGCGCAGTCCCGCCTTTTCGTCGCGCTCGGTGCTGGCACGTGTGGAACGTACCCGATCGACGGCGCGGCGGTGGGCGATGGTGAGGACCCAGGACCGTCCCTGCCCCTTGTTCGGAACGAAGCCCGAAGCGGATTGCCACACCTCGAGAAACACGTCCTGAAGCACTTCTTCGCTGAGCGCACGGTTGACCAGCACCCGCAGAATGAGTCCGAACGCGCGCGGCGCGAGCATGTCGTAGAGCTGTCCGAACGCGGCGCGGTCGCCCGCGGCGACGCGCACCAGAAGCTCCCCGGCGTGATCGCGTGCCGGCGAATCCTCGGGTACGTCCACACCGTCGATGACCATCTCTCTCAGCATGCCGTATCACCGTCCTCCTGTCGTGCAGCCCGCGCGCGGGTGGCGCGGAAGCGCCGCACGTGCTAATACCGCGCATCCCTGGGGTCGAGCGCCGGTCTGCCGGCGCATTCTCGGAGCCCGACCGTTGTTCGATGGCGGCGACCGATCGGATTGATCTCGGACCAGATCAGAATGATCCGAACTTTCTCCCATCCGATATCTCTCGGGCTCCGAAGGACCTATCGAGACCGCACCACGCGGCTCGGCAGGACTAACCATTCCGCTCACATGGAGGACATCATGCTCAGCAAGACGAAGAAGATCACTGCCGCTCTGACACTCACCCTCGCCGGCGCTTTCGCTCTGTCGGCATGTTCGATGGGTTCCTCGTCGACGTCGGCGACCACGCCGCCCGCGATGAGCGAAGAGACGCAGTCGATGGCTCCGTCTCCGTCGACCATGGACCCGGCCGCCAACCTCGTCGGCCCGGGCTGCGCCGCCTACGCCGAGGCTGTCCCGTCCGGCTCCGGCTCCGTCGAGGGGATGTCGCAGGCCCCCGTCGCCACGGCCGCCTCGAACAACCCGCTGCTGAAGACGCTCGTCGCCGCAGTCAGCGGCCAGCTGAACCCCGACGTGAACCTGGTCGACACGCTCAACGGCAGCCAGTTCACGGTCTTCGCGCCCGTCGATGACGCGTTCGCCAAGATCGACGCCGCCACGATCGACTCCCTGAAGACCGACAGCGCCACGCTGACCAAGATCCTCACGTACCACGTGGTTCCCGGACAGCTCGCCCCGTCGGAGATCGACGGCACCCACAAGACCGTCGAGGGCGGCGACGTCACCGTCACCGGCTCGGGCGACAACATCATGGTCAACGGCGCCAAGGTCATCTGCGGTGGCGTTCAGACCGCCAACGCCACGGTGTACCTGATCGACTCGGTGCTCATGCCCACCAACTGATCGTTTCGGTCATCCCCCCGGACGAGGCCGCCGGCGCACTGCGCGCCGGCGGCCTCGTCGCGTCAGCGTGCTCGTTCCGCACGCGAACGCCAGTTCTGTGGGGCCCTCTCGAGGGTGGCGATCGCGTGGCAGTTTCGGCACCTCACGTCGCACTTGTCGACTTCGTCCTGAATGATCCGGATGCTGAAGCCCTCTTTCACCAGTTGCATCACGTCTTTGCGTTTGGAGCTCTGGGGCCTGTGGTCGAAATCGAGAACACGGATGTCCCCTATCCCGCAGTCCACGCACGGATGAGAACGCAGGTAGGCGAGGAGGTGCTCTTTCGCCTCGACCCGACGCCTCGCGGTGCGCGCGACGACGACGCGAACATGTTGTTCGCGATGCTCCGCGTAGTAGCGCCGCGAAGACGCACGGTTGCATTCACGACACGTCTCCTGAAGCCCGTCGGGACGCCGTCGCTTGCGATTGAAATCTGTGAGCGGCTTCGTCTCGCGGCACGTGCCGCATTCCTTGCCAGCGCCCCCGCTGAGGACGTCATCGTTTCGCGGCGTCATGGGAGTGGTCTACAACCATCTTCGGACATCGCTGCGTGGTGCCCCCACAGGGACTCGAACCCTGGACCCACGGATTAACCTGCTGCACGAGGTTTCCCCCGCCACCGTTCTACCGGCTTGCAGTCTGGACTATATCTTCACCTTCGGCCTGACCGGTCAGGTGCGCCGCGTGTAGTCTCTGAGGTTCCCTTGCGGTTACCTGCTGATTACCCAATCCCTCGGATTTTCACTGCCAGATGACCAGCATCCGGCGAGTACCTCGGGCTCTCAGGGCGTTCCAGCATATAGCGGCGGTCATCCAGCGCATTTCTACGCTGGCGCTCCATTGTGTTCTGTTGAAGTCCGTTGCTCTAACCAACTGAGCTATAGGGGCGGCATCAGCCTAGCAAGCGCGCAGCACCACAGCATCCATCGCCCGACTACTCTCGGAACGTGGACGATCAGACTCCGGACGTCGATGCCGGGACCGTGCTCGATGAGCGCTACCGCATCGACGCGCTCATCGGCACCGGCGGCATGTCCCGCGTCTACGCGGCTCAGGATCTTCTGCTGGGTCGTACTGTCGCGATCAAGATCATCACGGCGACAGGGGACGACCTCGATGCCGGACAGCGGGTCCGCGTGGAGACGGCCGCACTCGCCGCCCTCACCCACCCCAACCTCGTCGTTCTGCACGATGCGCGCCTGACCGGCCCCGGCCCGCGCTACCTCGTCATGGAACGCGTCGACGGCCCGTCGCTGTCGTCGCGACTGGCGGACGGCCCCATGACCGATGCCGAGGTCGCCCGCATCGCCGGCGAGCTCGCCGAAGCGCTGAGCGCGGTGCACGCCGCTGGCGTCGTCCACCGAGACATCAAACCGTCGAACATCCTGCTCGCCCCCGGCGCGACGCCGAACCGTCCGCCGCGGGCGAAGCTCGCCGACTTCGGTATCGCGCACCTGCTCGGCTCGGACCGCATCACCCAGCCCGGCACCCTCATCGGCACCGCCGCCTACCTCTCCCCGGAGGTCGCGCTCGGGCACGCCCCCGCTCCCGCATCCGATGTCTACTCTCTCGGACTGGTCCTGCTCGAGGCCCTCACCGGGACACGCGCCTTCCCCTCCGCCCAGGGCGCGGCGCAGGTACTCGCAAGGCTCGCGCAGGATCCCACGGTTCCCGACCATCTGTCTCCGCTGTGGGCGGAGCTGCTTCCGGCGATGCTCAGCCGCGACCCGGCGGCGCGCCCGAGCGCGGCGGCCATCTCCGACACGCTTGCCGCTCCCCCGCGCCGCGCCGGCGATGACGAGACCCGCGTTCTCGCCGCACCGGCACCACCCGCCGAGCCCGCAGCCGCCGCGGCCGCGCGCTTCGCTCCGGCGACGCCGTCCGCACTGCCACGGTGGCGTCGAACCGGCGTGCTCGTCGGCGCCGGCGCGGCGGTGGCTGCGGTCGTCATCGCGCTGGCAGCGTGGTCGGGACTGTCCGGTGCGCACACCGTCCAGCCATCGCCGACGGGGGTCGTCGACACGACGCCGACGCCCGCCGCGACCGAGGCGAACACCGTCTCGAATCCCGAGGAAGCACCGGCCACACCGGTTGCCCCGAAGGACAAAGGCAAGGATAAAGCCGGCCCAGGAGGCAACAACGGAGGCAACAACGGCGGCGGCAAAGGCGGCGGACCAGGCAAGGGCGGCGGCTGAGCACCGCCTGCCCCGGTTCGGATGCCGCGATCAACTGCCCTGGACGGTGAAGGACACCGCCTGCACGATCTCTCCGATGACCCACACGACGAGGGATATCGACGCGATGAAGCCGATGACCGTGGCGGCGATCCACGTCCACAGCGGCGCCCAGCCACCGGCCACGGTGCGTCGACGCAGCACCACGGCGCGGCCGATCATATAGACCGCGGAGCCCAGGCCGAGCAGCACGAAGAACGACCACGCCCAGCCGAAGGGGGCGACGACGCCGCGGCGCTTCAGCTCACGCCAGTCGAGCCAGCTGAAGACGACGAATGCGGCGTAGAACAGCCATCCGATCAGCGAGATCCCGATCGCGCGGGCCTCCCACGACATCAGCTCCGTCGGCATGCCGGTCATGCCTGACGACGCCTCGCGCGACATCGCCACGACGGCCGCGATGTAGGCGTTCCAGTCGATCAGGAAGATGGAGAGCATCGGCAGGACGGATGCCGCGACAGCCAGCCACACCCACACCGTACTGGTCGGAACATCGACGACGGGTGGGGTGGCCCCCACACCGGCGTAGGCGGGTGCGGAAGGGTACGCCGCGTACCCGCCCGCCACCGGTGCGGTCTGCGCGACCGGCGAAGGGAGCGGGACGGGAACCGCAGGCGCGGCGGTCGTCGACCCGCCCGCCGTCGGGGCGTACTCGCCGAACCGGGGCGCCGGAGCGGTCTGCGCGGTCCACTGCGTCCCGTCCCACCAGCGGCGCGCCGCGGGGTCGGCGGGGTCCGGGTACCAGCCGGCGGGGGCGCTCACGCTGCCGCTCCGACCAGCTCGGCGCCCGCGTGGGCGAGCTCGGCGAGCGCAGCGTCGGAGGTCTCCGAGGCGACACCGGCGACGAGATCCGTGAGAACGCGCACGCGGAGTCCGTGCTCGATCGCGTCGAGCGCCGACGCGCGCACGCAGTAATCGGTCGCGAGCCCCGCGACGTCCGCGTCCGTGACGCCGTGCACGCTCAGCAGCGATGACACCTTCTCACCGGCATCCGTGGTTCCTTCGAACAGCGAGTAGGCGGGCATGCCCTGTCCCTTCTTCACATGGTGGGTCACGGCATCCGTGACGAGTTCGGCGTCGTAATCGGCCCCGGGCGTGTCGGCGACGCAGTGCACCGGCCAGGTGTCGACGAAGTCGGGGGCGGCATCGGTCGCGAAGTGACCGCCGTTGTCGGTGTGGCCTTCATGCCAGTCACGCGAGGCGATGATGAGGTCATAGTCGCCGGCGTGGGCGGACAGGTATGCCGTCAGGCCGCGCGCAACCGCGTCGCCACCGGCGACGGCGAGCGCTCCGCCCTCCGTGAAGTCGTTTTGGACATCGACGATGAACAGTGCTCTGGTCATACCACCGAGGCTAACCCTTCGACACCGCTGCGGTCAGCGCTGCCCGTTCACAACTCCCGCGCGTCGTTCCGGTTCTGCCGCCGCGACCGGCGTGTCGTGGCTTCCGCCGCCGGAATGGAGGAGGTCGGAACAGCATCGACGTCCGAGCGCGCGAGGCGCGAGGGCCACCAGATCCGCCGCCCGAGGTCGTAGGTCGCCGCCGGCACCAGCAGCGAGCGCACGACGAAGGTGTCCAGCAGCACTCCGAAGGCGACGATGAACGCGAGCTGGGCGAGGAACAGGATCGGGATCACCCCGAGCGCCGCGAAGGTCGCGGCCAGCACGAGCCCGGCAGAGGTGATGACGCCGCCCGTCGCGACGAGGCCGCGCAGGATGCCGGGCCGGGTGCCGTGCCGCTTCGACTCCTCCCGCACGCGCGACATCAGGAAGATGTTGTAGTCGACGCCGAGCGCCACGAGGAAGACGAAGCCGTACAGCGGCACCGCCGGATCGGCTCCCGGGAAGTGGAACAGGTTGTCGAAGACCAGCGCGCTCACTCCGAGCGCGGCACCGAACGAGAGGATCACGCTCAGGATCAGGATGACCGGGGCGACGACCGCCCGCAGCAGCAGCATCAGGATGACGAGGATGACCGCCAGGATCACCGGGATGATGAGAGTGCGGTCGCGGATCGACGTGTCGTTCGTGTCGAGATCGATCGCCGTCGGTCCGCCGACCAGCGCGACGTTCGCGCCGAGCTCGCTCGTGAAGGTTGTCCGCAGGTCGCGCACGGTCTGCTCCGCCGCGAGCGAGTCGGCCTCATCCGACAGCGTCGCCACCAGCAGCACGTCACCGTCGACCACCGTCGGCTCAGGCGGCGTGGCGCTCGGCGGACCGGCGAGCGTGTACACCGGGGTGCCGCCTTGCACCGAGACACCGACCTGACCCGAGGCGGTGTCTTTGGCGGTCGCCGCGACGGACTCGACGCCGGGCGCCTTCTCGAGCACGGTCACGGCATCCGCGACGCGATCCTGGGGCACGACGATGTACGCGGGGCTCCCCGACCCCGCGGCGAAGTGCTGCGCGAGGACGTCCTGCCCGTCTCGAGCCTGCGAGGCTCCCAGCACCAGGTCGCTCTGCGGCACGCCGTCGGCCTTGAGCTGCAGCACCCCGACGGATGCCGCGAGCAGCACGACCGTCGAGATGATCCACACCGGCCGCGCGTGGCGCGCGACCAGGCGCGCCTGGCGTCCCCAGAAGCCGCGGACAGGAGCGTTGGGGTCGGTGACGAGACGCTCGGCGTTGTCGCCCGGGTCGCCGTCGGCGCCCTTCGGGATGAACGGCCAGAACGCCGCGCGCCCGAAGATCGCGAGCAGCGCGGGCAGGAAGGTGAGGGCGGACAGCACCGCGAAGGCGATGCCGATCGAGGCGATCGGCCCGAGCGCGCGGTTGCTGGCGAGGTCGCTGAGCAGCAGGCAGAGCAGGCCCGCGATGACCGTGCCGCCCGAGGCGATGATCGGCTCGAAGGCGCCGCGCCAGGCCATGAGCGCGGCATCCCATCGCTTGGCCCCCGTGCCGATCGCTTCGCGGAAGCGTGCCGTGTAGAGCAGGGCGTAGTCGGTGGCGGCACCGATCACGAGGATGAAGAGGATGCCCTGGACCTGTCCGTTGAGCACGAAGATGCCGGCCTTGGCCAGCCACCAGACCGTCAGCAGTGCGACACACAGGGCGAACGTCGAGGTGAGCAGCACGAGGATGGGCAGCAGTGGCGATCGGTAGACGATCACCAGGATGATGAACACGGCGCCGAGCGCGACGGCGAGCAGAATCCCATCGATGCCGAGGAACCCGGCCACCAGATCGGCGGTGAAGCCGGCGGGCCCGGTGACCCAGGCTTCCAGACCCGTCGGCAGGTTCTTCTCGATGCTCTCGCGGAGCGCCGTGACCGTCTCACCGACGTCGCCGGCGGTCGAGATCGGCACGAAGAACTGCACCGCTTCGCCGTCCTCGGACGAAATGGCCGGCGTGACCTGCTCGACGCCGTCGACAGCGGAGATCGTGGTCGCCAGCTCGCTGACCTGGGTGAGCTGTGCGGCGCTCAGCGCTCCCTCACCGGTGACGACGACCACGGCCGGGATGCTGTCGCCGCCGGTGAACTGCGAGAGCCGCTCCTGCACCTGCGTCGACTCCGCCGACGACGGCAGGAACGAGGACTGATCGTTGGTGGCGACCTCGTCGACCTTGCCGAAGTACGGGCCACCGATGGAGCCGCCCACCAACCAGATGAGGACGAGCAGCACAGGAATGCCGATACGCAGCCAGCGGGTGGGGGTATCGGTGCGACCAGTCATGTCGCTAGCTTATCTAGTAATAATCCGAGCGCGCCACCCCGATCTGCGGGCGCACGCCGCCCTCAGCCGCGAGCGAAGTAGAGCGCCCATCCCGCGACGAGACTGACGACCCCCAACGCGAGCATGCCCGCTGCCGACCACGTCAGCGCGCGCAGTCCGGCGGGCCGCCGCTGCAGGCGCATGCGCCCCTGCCAGCCATGGCGATACCAGATGGATGCCGCGTCGGCGTCGCCGATGACCGCGGCGTCGGACGCAGACAACGGCGCACTGTTGGCGTCACCGTCTGCGTCGAACCAGCGGACGATCGGATCACCGCCGTCACGGTCGATGATGGCCTCCGCCGGCAGCCATGTCCCGTCTGCCGCCCAGGCGACCACGACGGCGATCGCGAGGACGAGGAAGGCACCGAAACCCACCCAGGTGAAGATCTCGATCAGCGCGTCGATCGCGTGATCCATGGGTCTCCCCGATGTCGGTGAAGAAGTGGAGCCGCCTAAGGGAATCGAACCCTTGACCTATTCATTACGAGTGAATCGCTCTGCCGTCTGAGCTAAGGCGGCGCAAGGAGCCGGAGCGCCATGCACGATGATCGATCTTACAGGGTCTCAAGCCTCGTCGCGAACCACGAAGACGACGGCCCCACCCGGGCGGTGTCGCCATGTTACGCAGCGATTCTGCAGCGCAGATGAACTCTGCCTACCGTCGATCAGGCACCGCAACGAGGCGAGCGCGGACAGCCGAGAGATCCCGCGCGATGCGGTGCCCCGATCCACAAGGAGCACCACCATGTCCCGAAAGTCCCTGGCCGCCGTCTTGGCCGTTCCCCTCGCCCTGCTGCTGAGCGCGTGCGCGTCCGGTGCCGCCGCTCCCGCCGACGGCACCGCCGGCGCGCAGGGTCCCGTCCGCATCGGTGTCGTCGGCGCGGGCGACCCGTACTGGCAGACGTACAAGGATGCCGCGGCTGCCGAAGGGATCACCGTCGACATCGTGAACTTCGACGCCTACGACCAGCCGAACCCGGCCCTGTCCGCGGGCGAACTCGACCTCAACCAGTTCCAGCACATCATCTACCTCGCGACCTACAACGTGAAGGCGGGCGACGATCTGGTTCCGGTCGGCGCGACCGCGATCTACCCGCTGGGCCTGTACTCGACGAAGTACAAGAGCGTCGCCGACATCCCCGACGGCGGCACCATCGCCATCCCCAACGACGAATCCAATCAGGCCCGCGCGCTTCTCGTGCTCCAGTCGGCCGGGCTGATCTCGCTCAAGGACGGCGGCTCGATCTTCTCCACCCCCGCCGACATCCAGCCCGGGTCCAAGGCGAAGGTCGAGGCCGTGGCCGCCGACTTCACGGCATCCTCCCTCCCCGATTTCGCCGGAGCCGTCGTCAACAACGACTTCGTCGCGAAGTCCGGACTGACCAAGGACCAGCTTCTCGCGCAGGACGACCCGTCCGATCCCGCGGCCTTCCCGTACATCAACATCTTCGCCGCCAAGGCGAAGGATGCCGACAACCCGACGTACCAGAAGCTCGTGAAGATCTACCAGGAGACGGCATCGGTGCAGCAGGGTGTGCTCGAGGCATCCGGCGGCAGCGCCGTGCTGCTGAAGACGCCGGTCGCCGACCTCGTCAGCGCGCTCAAGAAGACCGAGGACGACATCCGCGCGACGCAGTGACCATCGCGGTGTGCGGCCCCGCCTACGGGCAGGGCCGCATGCGCGCGTTCGTCGTCCGTCCATCGACACCGAGCGAGATCTCATGAGCCTCATCCGACTGGTCTCCGCGACCAAGACCTATCCGCCGCAGACGAAGGGCGCTCCACCGGTCGTCGCCCTCGACGACGTCTCACTTCAGATCGCGGCCGGCGAGGTGTGCGGCGTCATCGGCTACTCGGGGGCGGGCAAGTCCACCCTCCTGCGCCTGATCAATGCCCTCGAGATCCCCACGACAGGCGCGGTCGAGATCGACGGCACCGACATCACGCGGCTGCCCGAACGGCAGCTGCGCCGCCTCCGCTCCGATATCGGGATGATCTTCCAGCAGTTCAACCTCTTCGACTCGCGCACCGTCGCGGGCAACATCGCCTACCCGCTCGAGGTCGCCGGCAGGCCGCGGAGCGAGATCCGCCATCGCGTGACCGAGCTGCTCGACTTCGTCGGCCTCGCCGCCCGGGCGGACGCCTACCCGGAACAGCTCTCGGGCGGGCAGAAGCAGCGCGTCGGCATCGCCCGCGCTCTCGCGACGAGCCCTCGCATCCTCCTCGCCGACGAGGCCACGAGCGCCCTCGACCCCGACACCACACAGGAGGTTCTCGCTCTCCTGCGACGCGTGAATCGTGAACTCGGCGTGACGATCGTGCTCATCACGCACGAGATGGAGGTGATCCGGGTCATCGCCGACCGCGTCGTCGTCATGGAGGGCGGTCGTGTCATCGAGTCCGGCGGCGTGTTCGACGTACTCTCCGCCCCCCAGCACCGCGCCACCGCACGCTTCGTGGCGAGCGTCATCGACGAGGTCCCCCGCGGCGCCGACCTTGCTGCACTGCGCGCGCGGCACGACGGGCGCATCGTCACCATCGACGTCCGCGAGGGCGAGGGTTCCGCGCAGGCCCAGGTCTTCGCGACCCTTGCCGCGCACGGCGTGAGGTTCGAAGTCGTCCACGGCGGTATCAACGACATCCACGGTCGAGTGTTCGGCCACCTCACCCTCGCGCTCACCGGCGAGGCGGATGCCGTGGAGCGCGCACTGGCGGCGGCATCCATCGTCGCTCGTCTGACCGAGGAGGACGCTCGTGGATAGGCTCATCACTCTTCTGCCGCAGCTCTGGGACGCGACGGTCGAGACCCTCTACGTCGCCTCCGCCGGGCTGCTGCTCGGCGGCCTCGGCGGCCTGGTGCTCGGAATGGCGCTCTACGCCACGCGGGCCGGCAGCCTCTTTCCCCACCGCGTGGTGTTCGGGGTTCTCAACGTCATCGTGAACACTTTCCGTCCGATACCGTTCATCATTCTGCTCGCCGCCGTCCAACCGATCGCCCGCGGCATCGGACTTCCCGGCATCGGCGTGCCGTTCGCGATCTTCGCGATCACGATCGCGTCGCTGTTCGCGATCAGTCGCATCGTCGAACAGAACCTGCTGACGGTGCGCCCGGGCGTGGTGGAGGCGGCGCGCGCCGCGGGAGCGAGCCGCTCCAGGATCCTGTTCCGACTGATCCCGCGCGAGGCGCTCGGCCCGCTCCTGCTGGGTTACACCTTCGTCGTCGTCGCCCTCGTGGACATGACGGCGATGGCCGGCGCCATCGGCGCGGGCGGTCTCGGCGAGTTCGCCATCAACTACGGCTTCAAACAGTTCAACCCGTGGGTGACGTGGTCGGCGGTGCTCGTGATCATCGTCATCGTGCAGCTCGTGCAGTTCGTTGGCAACGCCCTCGCTCGACGCGTCCTGCGTCGTTAGCGATCAGCAGGTGAGGCCGTTGGTCGGCACGGTACCGTCGACGAGATAGGACTCCACGGCCTTGTCGACGCAGGCGTTGCCCTTGTTGTAGCCGGTGTGGCCCTCGCCTTGGCGGGTGATCAGCACGCCCGAAGACAGCTGCTGCGCGAGCGACACCGACCACGCGTACGGGGTGGCCGGGTCGTTCGTCGTGCCGACGACGACGATCGGAGCCGCCCCATCGGCGGTGATCTTCTCACGCACGCCGGTGGGCGGATACGGCCACACCTCGCAGACGTCGACGCCCTGCCAGTACGGGGCGATCGTCGGCGCCTTCTGCTTCACGAGTGCGTCCGCGGCATCCTTGTCGGCCTGCGCGGTGTCGAGCGGGTAGTCCATGCAGTTGTAGGCACGGAACGCCTCGGTGGAGTTGTCCTGGTAGGTGCCGTTGGAGCGCGCGTAATAGAAGTCCGCGAGCTGGAACGCCGTGTCGGGCTTGCCGGCGAGGGCATCCGACAGAGCGGTGGACAGATACGTCCAGCTGTCCTGCGAGTACAGAGCGGCGATGATCGCCGTCATCAGCGTGTCGGCGCCGAGCTTGCGGCCGTCCGAAGCGGTGAGCGGCACGCGGTCGACGCTGGCCAACAGGGTGCCGAGCGCCGCCATGCCCTCATCGACCGTGCCGGAGAACGGACAGCTACGACTCTGCAGGCAGTCCGCCATGTACGCCCGTAGCGCCGACTCGAATCCGATCGCCTGCGTCGTGCTGACGTCGAGCCCGGAGACCGACGGGTCGATCGCGCCGTCGAGCACGAGCCGCCCGACGCGCTCGGGGAACAGCTTCGCGTAGGTGGCGCCCAAGAACGTGCCGTAGGAGTATCCGAGGTAGTTGAGCTTGCTGTCTCCGAAGACCGCCCGCAGCAGGTCCATGTCGCGCGCCGCATTGTCGGTGGTGATGTACGGCAGGATGCCGCCGCTGTTGACCTCGCAGGCCGCGACGAAGTCGCGGTTTCGCGCCGTCAGCTCGTCGGTCCACCCCTGGCTGCCGCGCGGATCGGCGGGAATGTCGAAGAGGTAGGCGTCCATCGCTGACGGGTCGAAACACCGCACCGCGGTCGAGCGGCCGACGCCGCGGGGGTCGAAACCGATGACGTCGTAGGCGTTCGACAGCGCAGAGCCCACCGCGAACGACGAGGACTGGGCGATGAGGTCGTACCCGCTCGCGCCCGGACCTCCCGGGTTGGTCAGGAGTGAGCCGATCGGCGCCCCGTCCGTCGCGGCGCGTCGGATGACGGCGAGATCGATCGTCCCGACGGCAGGGTCGGACCAGTCCAGCGGGGCCGTCACCGTGGTGCAGTCGAAACGGCCGGCATCGCTCCCGGTGCACGCCTTCCAGCCCAGCGTCTGCCCGTAGAACTGCTCGAACCCGGCCGGAACGCCCTCGACGTCGGGCTGGCGGCTCGGCGCCGGCGTGGCCGCGCTCTCGGGCGGGATCGCCGCATAGAGGCATCCGGTGAGCATCGTGGATGCCGCGGCGACGGATGCGACCGCGATCAGCGCACGGCGGATGAGGGTTCGGCGGGGACGGCGGGGTGTCTCGGTCACAGGGTCCTCCCGCTCGCGACGGTCACGAGCATGCTCTCCAGGGCCAGGGCGGGGGCGGCGTTGCCCTCCAGGTTGGTGCGGGTGGCGGCGATCGCGTCGAGCACGACGAGCGTCCGCGGGGCGCTCCACGCGGCCGCGAGTGCTGCCAGCGCGTCGGCCAACTCGCGGTTGATGAGATCGTCGTCGCGGCCGAACTGCAGCATCAGAACGTCGCGGAACATCGACTCGAGATCGGTCAGGACGCGGTCGATGCCGTCACGCAGACTCCGGGTGGCCCGGCGCTTCTGATCGTCTTCTAGCGCGCTGAGCTGGCTGCGCACGGCAGGCGGCACCGCGGCTCCCGGGGTGATGCCCAGCGTCCGCAACAGCCCCTCCCGCTCGGCCTCGTCGCGCTCGGTGGTCAGCGCCTTCGCGTCGTCGGTGGCCAGCTGCACGATGCGCGCCGCTGTTTCGACCGCGGACCCGACACCGCGCACGGACAGCACGGCGCGCAGCGTCTCGTCGCGTCGCGCACGCGCATCGGCATCCGTCGCCAGACGAACGGCCATGCCGATGTGGCGCTGCGACAGTCGTGCCGCCTGCTCGGCCGTCCGCTCGTCGACGCCGGTGCGGGTGACGATGAGCCGCGCGACGTCGGCGATGTCGGGCTCACGCAGGCGAAGGGTGCGCACGCGCGAGCGGATCGTCGGCAGGAGGTCGGCCTCGCTGGGCGCGCAGAGGATCCACACCGTGCGCTCGGGAGGCTCTTCGAGTGCCTTCAGCAGCACGTTGCTGGTGCGTTCGATCATGCGATCGGCATCTTCCATCACCATGACGCGGTACCGACCCAGCGACGGCGAGAAGTAGGAGCGTTCCACGAGGGCCCGCGCATCCTTGATGGAGATGATGACGCCCTCGGTGCGCAGCGCCGTGAGGTCGGGGTGCGTTCCCGCGAGCACCTGCCGCATGGCCGCCTCGTCGCCCGGTTCGGCGATGAGCGCGGCGGCGAAGGCCGCCGCCAGCGTCGAGCGCCCCGATCCGGCCGGACCCGTGATCAGCCAGGCGTGGGCGAGCTGGCTGGGATCGGATGCCGCGGCCTGCAGCTGCTGCAACGCCTCGTCCTGTCCCCACACCTCGCCCCACGGCAACGCGGCGCGGGATCGATCTGCCGTGGCGATCGCCGAATCCGCACTCATGAGCCCAGCCTACGGGCAGGTGCCGACAGCCCACCGCCGATCGGGTCGTGCCGCGGAGGTGACACCTCAGGCCAGCAGAGGGCGGATGCGATCGCGGACAGCGGCGGCGAGCTCGTCCTCTGACCGTGCCGCGTCGAGCACGAGAAAGCGGCGTGGATCGGCCGCCGCGAGGGCGAGGAAGGCGTCGCGGACCCGCTCATGGAACGCGCTCTTCTCGGCCTCGAGACGGTCGAAGGGCTTGTCCGCCGCGTCGAGGCGCCGCCGCGCGACAGCCGGGTCGAGGTCGAGCAGCACCGTCAGATCCGGCAGCGCCCCCTCGGTGGCCCACATCGACAGATCCCGCACCTGCTCGGCATCCAGCACGCGTCCCGCGCCCTGGTAGGCCACGGAGGAATCGAGATAGCGGTCCTGAATCACCACGTCGCCGCGCGCCAGCGCCGGCCGCACGAGCGTGGCCACGTGCTGGGCGCGGTCCGCGGCGTACAACAGCGCCTCGGCCCGCGGCGCGACCTCGCCGCGATGGTGCAGCACGATCTCGCGGATGAGCACACCCACCTCAGTGCCGCCGGGTTCGCGCGTGCGCACGACGGTGCGCTGCTGCTCACGCAACCAGTTCTCCAGACGCGTGGCCTGCGTGGTCTTGCCGGTGCCGTCGCCGCCCTCGAAGGTGACCCAGATCCCGCGGGTCATTTCTTCTTGGCGGCCGGCTTGCGCGTGGTCGTCGCTCGCCGGGTGGTGCGCTTGGGCGCGGGACCTTTGGCGCGCTTGTCCGCCAGCATCTGCACGGCGACCTCGAACGTGATGTCATCGGCGGTCTGCCCACGCGGGATGGTGACATTCGTGGTGCCGTCGGTGACGTACGCGCCGAACCGGCCGTCCTTGATGCGGATGGGCTTGGCGGACACGGGGTCGGCTTCGAACTCCTTGAGGAAGCTCGCGGCGCGGTTCGCGTACTTCGGCTGCGCGTAGATCTCCAGAGCCTGCTCGAGCGTGATGTCGAAGATCTGATCCTCGCTCGTGAGCGACCGCGAGTCCGTCCCCTTCTTCAGGTACGGACCGTAGGGACCGTTCTGGGCCGTGATGGGCGCCTGCGTCTCGGGGTCGACGCCGACGGTGCGCGGCAGCGAGAAGAGCTTCAGAGCGGTCTCGAGGTCGATCGTCTCGGGCGACATGCTCTTGAACAGCGACGCGCGACGCGGTTTCGGCGCTTCGACCTTCTTCTTCGCGACGCGCTTCTTCGGAGCCCCCTCAGCCACCACCGGCTCGGTCTCGGGCTCGGGCTCGGCGGGCAGCACCTCTTCGAGGTAGGGGCCGAAGCGTCCGTCCTTCACGACGATGTCGCGCCCGTTGTCCGGGTTCTGCCCGAGCACGCGGTCGCCGGCGATCGGGGCGTCGATGAGCTCGCGCGCCTTCTCGGGGGTGAGCTCGTCGGGGGCCAGATCGCCGGGGACGTTGACGATGCGCGTCGTTCCGTCGTCGTTGGGCACGTCGAGGTACGGCCCGTAGCGTCCGAAGCGGAGGGTCGCGACGTCGCCGATCTTGGTGGCGTTGATCTCGCGCGCGTCGATCTCGCCGAGGTTGTCGAGGATGTGGCGCAGACCGACGTGGTTCTCGGAGCCGAAGTAGAACTCGTTCAGCCACGCGACCCGCTGCTGCTCGCCGCGGGCGATCGCGTCGAGATCGTCTTCGAGCGCCGCGGTGAAGTCGTAGTCCACGAGGTCGGCGAAGTGCTCCTCGAGCAGTCGGACGACGCTGAACGCGAGCCAGCTCGGAACCAGTGCCTGGCCCCGCTTGGTGACGTACTCGCGATTGATGATGACGTCGATGATGCTCGCGAAGGTGGATGGGCGGCCGATCCCCTTCTCCTCGAGCGCCTTGACCAGCGAAGCCTCGGTGTAGCGGGGCTTCGGGCTCGTCGCGTGGCCCTTGGGCTCGACGTCGCTCAGAGAGAGCACGTCGCCGACGGCGAGCGCCGGGAGGGACTGATCGTCGGACTTGTCCGCGTCGCCGCGCCTCTCGTCCCGTCCCTCTTCGTAGGCCTCGAGGAAGCCTTTGAAGGTGTAGACGGTGCCCGATGCGGTGAAGGCGGCCGTCCGACCTGCGGCTTCGGTCTCGAGCGTCACCGTGGTCGTTTCGTACTTCGCATCCGACATCTGCGAGGCGACGGTGCGCTTCCAGATGAGCTCGTACAGACGAAGCTCGTCGCGGTCGAGCGAGGACGCGACGGATGCCGGGGTGCGGAACGACTCCCCCGACGGCCGGATCGCTTCGTGAGCCTCCTGCGCGTTCTTGCTGTTGTTGCGGTAGCTGCGCGGGTTCGCCGGCACGGCCTTGTCGCCGTACAGGGCGACGGCCTGCGTGCGCGCCGCCGTGACCGCCTGCGTCGACAGGGCGGTCGAGTCGGTGCGCATGTAGGTGATGAAGCCCTTCTCGTAGAGCCGCTGCGCGACGCCCATGGCGTGCTTGGCGCTCATCGAGAGCTTGCGTCCGGCCTCCTGCTGCAGGGTGGAGGTGGTGAACGGGGGCTTCGGGCTGCGGGTGCCGGGCTTGGCTTCGACGGCGGTGACGGTGGCGTCGCCTCGCGTCTCGATCGCGGTGGCAAGTTCACGCGCCTGCGACTCCGTCAGCACGACGACGGCCTTCTTGAGCTGACCGGCGTCGTCGAAGTCGGTGCCGCGGGCCAGCGGCGCGCCGTCGAGGCGGGCGAGGCGCGTGGCGAAGGACTCCTGTCCGGAGGCGGCGAGTGCCTCCACATCCCAGTAGGAGGCCGAGACGAACGCCATCCGCTCACGCTCGCGATCGACGACCAGGCGGGTGGCCGCCGACTGCACGCGCCCGGCGGAGGTGCCCTGACCGACCTTGCGCCGGGTGACGTCGGACACGTCCCACCCGTACAGGCGGTCGAGGATGCGGCGTGTCTCCTGAGCGTCGACCAGCGCGAGATCGAGCTCGCGGGTGTTGTCGACGGCGGCGCGGATGGCGTCCTTGGTGATCTCGTGGAACACCATGCGCTTGACGGGGACCTTGGGCTTGAGTGCCTCCAGGAGGTGCCACGCGATGGCTTCGCCTTCGCGGTCTTCATCGGTTGCGAGCAGGAGCTCGTCGGCGTTCTTCAGGGCGCGCTTGAGTTCGGCGACGGTCTTCTTGCCGCGCTCGCTCTCCACGTACAGCGGAGTGAAGCCGTTCTCGATGTCGATCGAGTACTTCCCGACCGAGGTCTTCTTCAGTTCGGCGGGAATGTCCTTCTTGTCCGCAAGGTCACGAATGTGACCGACCGAGCTGAGCACCTCGTATCCGTCGCCCAGGTATCCCTGGATCGACTTCATCTTCGTCGGCGACTCGACGATGACGAGCTTCTTGCCCCCAGCACTCTTGACAGCTGCCACGTGGCGTCCTTTCTCCGATGCACACCATACACACCGCCCCATGGGGAAGACGCTGGGAGCGGGCCGGTCATTCCCTCCCCGACGGCGGTCCGGCGCGCGCGCGGGCTTCGGCGCCGAGCAGGCCGCCGCCGACGCGGACGCGAACGGTGGCGGTCATCTCGACGAGCGCGCACGCGACGAGTTCCGCCCCCACGGAGGCGGCCACCTCGGCCGCGCGATCGCACGGCACGCCGACCGCAGCTCCGGTCACGGCATCCGCGGCGGCGAGAGCCGCGGCGTCGGCCGCTCCCGCCGCGCGAGCGGAGTGGACCGAGGCGGCGCCGACCGCGCCGACTCCCACCGCTGCCGCCGCGGCGACGGCGAGAGCGCCGAGCGCGGCGGCGGACCCGGCCATCAGACGGACTCCCCACCGCGCGCGTCGAACGTATCCGCCGACACCATGCTCACCGCCCGCCGTCGAGAGCGCAGGAGCGCGCGCTCAGCTCGGGAAGGGGCAACGGCACGCGGACGCCGGCGGAGGCCGTCACGCAGACGAGGTCGCCGTCCGCTGCGATCGCATCGAGACGCGCATCGGCGATGGTCGCAACGAGCTCGGCGACCCGATCGGGCTCGCCGCGAGCGGCGAGTCGCGCGGCCTGTGCAACCGCCTGCTCCAGACGCACGAGGCGACCCACGGCACTCAGAGAGCCCGCGGTCAGGGCGATGAGAAGGACCACCGCGGGCACGATGACGGCGAATTCGGCAGTCGCGGATCCGCCGTCATCGCACCGGCGGATCATGCGACCGTCAGTGCGCGGCGGACGAGGTCGGTGAGGATGCCGCGGACCTCATCGCTGCGCATGATCATGACGAGCAGCCCGGCGAAGGCCACGGCGGCCATGGTGGCCACGGCGTACTCCGCAGTGGCCGCCCCCGACTCGTCGGAGTAGAGCTCGCGCGCACGTCGCAGCGTGAGCGGCGGCAGAGCGGTGGCCCCGCCGCTCGTGAGCGTGATGGGCGAAGGATGGAACATGCAGAGTCCTACTTTCTCTCGGTGTGGAAGGGGGCACGTCAGGCCGCCGGCGATCCCGCGGACGTGAGGAGAGGCGTCGACCCGCTGAGGACCGAGATCAGCAGGGGCGCGACGCCGAGCAGAAGGAAGGCGGGCAGGGTGCAGACACCCATCGGCAGGAGCAGCCGAGAGCTGAGGCGAGCGGCGCGCAGCCGGCCGTCCGTGCGCGCCCTGCGACGCTGCTCTGCCGCGTCCGCACGCAGCAACTCCACCGCGCGCGCACCGGCACGTCGTGAGAGCCGAAGCATCGCGTGGACGTCGGCTTCGATCTCGCCCGCGCCCGCAGCGGTGGTCACGGCGAGGGCGCGCTCGACCGACACGCCCCCGCTGAGAGCGATCGCCACGATCTCGCTCTGCAGTCCCGCCAGCCGCCTGTCGGGCTCCGCCCGAGCGACAAGGCGCGCCGTCCAGAGGCGCGCTGCGAGCATGAGCGCGGCGCCGGTGGCGATGCAGCCGATTCCGACCGGGTGCACCAGCACCGCGGCCACGTCGAATCCGAGGGCGATCCCGAGAAGGATCGCGACGGCAGGCAACCACGCGACGAGGCGCGCCGTGGCCCGAGGGTCGGCAAGGGCCACGGCGACGTCATCGCGCATCTCGGCAGCTGATCGCAGCGCGCCGGCGAACTGGCGAAGACTCGGCGCCAGCGGAGCTCCGACCGTCTGGGCGACGCGCCAGGCCACCGCGACGTCGGTCCACGCCCCTCCCAGCCGATCCATGTTCTCCGTCGGATCGAGCAGCGGGTGGTGCTGCGGAGGGGGAACGCCCTCCGCGTCCCCTCCGCCGTCGGGCGCAGCCTCGTCGAGGAGGCGTAGCGCCGTGGCATCGCCGTCCTCCGCCAACAGTGACCACGCCTGCGCCGGCGCGACACCGGCCTCCAGCAGGACGGCGAGCCTCTGCAACGTCTCGGCGGCCTCCGTGGCGTCAGCCGGGGCAGCCTTCATGGCACGGCCGCCATTTCCAACCGACCATGGCCGTCGAGCCCGGGCCGGGCGAAACCGACCACGCGACGAATGCCGTCCGGACCGCGCTCGACGTGCACCACGACACCGATCGCGCTGACGACGTGGCGCGCGAGCGCCCGATCGTCCATTCCGGCGAGAGCGCCCAGCGCTTCGAGCCGAGCGGGCAGATCGGCGATACGGCCGACGTGCACCGTGCCCGCGCCGCCCTCGTGACCCGTGTTCAGGGCGGTCAGCAGTTCGCGGACCTCCTCGCCACGACACTCTCCGACGACCAGCCGATCGGGCCGCATCCGCAGGGCTTCGCGGACGAGACGCGACAGCGGAACGGCGCCGGCGCCTTCGAGATTCGGTTGGCGCGCTTCGAGACGCACGTGGTGCGGATGGTCCACCCGCAACTCGGCGACGTCCTCGATCGTGACGATTCGCTCGTGCGGCGGTACCAGGCCCAACAACGCCGACAGCAGCGTAGTCTTGCCCGCACCCGTCGCGCCCGACACCAGGATGTTGCGACGCGCCGCCACGAGCTTCTCGAGCCGCCTGTGGGTCTCGGCATCGCAGAGGCCGCGACGGGCGAGCTCGTCGAGATCGGGGACGTCGACCTGCGGCAGACGGATCGATATGGCCGTGCCCGTGCACGCGACAGGGGGAAGCACGGCGTGCACGCGCGCGCCGTGCTCCCACCGCACGTCGACCACGGGCGAGGCGTCGTCGAGGTGGCGCCCGCCGATTCCGACGAGCGCGACGGCCAGCGCGCGCAGCTCATCGGCATCCGCCCGCCACTCGACGACCGGCACGGCCCCGGCGCCGCGGTCGACGAACAGGCCGTCCGTGCCGTTGATGAACACGTCCGTCACCTCGGGATCGCTCAGGAGGTGACGAAGGGGCTCGAGGGCCGGGTGATCGGGAAGGCGCCGGCGTCGCGCACGACGCAGCGGAACCGGCCCCGACGCCATCGCGGGCTCCGCCGCGTCGGCGCGGACACGCGCGACGGACTCGACGCCACGCTCATCGACGACGAACCGGCGTACCGCCTCCGGAACGCGACGTGTGCCGCGGCGGTGGGCGACGAAAGGCTCGGACATACCCCGACGCTACGTGCGCGGCGCGCGGCGACGGCCGGGCGCGACCTCACCCGTGAGGAACGCAGCGACCGCCCTCCCTGGGGAGGAGCCGACGGGCGGAAAGAGAGAAGGCGGCATCCCATAGGGGGAGATGGGATGCCGCCACGCGACATCCCGGAATCGGGGGTGGTCGGGAGTCGCGCTGCCTGAATCGAAGTTCGGCCGGATCGAGCATACGCAGACGTCCGGCCCCGCTCCACTCGAAAACGCGTGTCGACGCTGATATATCGGTGAAACCACGGACCCGCGCCGCAGGACTCGCCCCCTCCTTCCGGAGGTAGTGCCGTGTCGGTCGCGGTCGCTAGATTTCGTGAGTCGTCCGGGACCCGATCCCGCCACCGCCGCAAAGGAGCGCGCAGATGAGCAGCCAGATCGACCACCTGCTGAATGAAACCCGCCGGTTCGCCCCCTCCCCCGAGTTCGCCGCGGATGCCGTCGCCACCGCCGATCTGTACACGCAGGCGGATGCCGACCGCGACGGCTTCTGGGCGGAGCAGGCCCGGAGCCTGCACTGGCACACCCCGTTCACCCAGGTCCTCGATTGGACGAACCCGCCGTTCGCCCAGTGGTTCGCCGACGGCGAGCTGAACGTGGCGTACAACTGCCTCGACCGCCATGTCGCGGCCGGCAACGGCGACCGCGTCGCGCTGCTGTGGGAAGGCGAGCCGGGCGATGAGCGCCGCATCACCTACGCCGAGCTGACCGAGGAGGTCAAGCGGACGGCGAACGTGCTGGAGCAGCTCGGCATCGGAGCCGGCGACCGCGTCGCCATCTACCTGCCGATGATCCCCGAAGCGATCGCCGCGATGCTCGCGGTCGCCCGCATCGGCGCCATCCACTCCGTGATCTTCGGCGGGTTCTCGGCCGACAGCCTGCGCTCGCGCATCGACGACGCGGGAGCGAAACTCGTCATCACCGCGGACGGCGGATACCGCAAGGGACGCGTCTCGCCCCTCAAGCCGGCCGTGGACCTGGCCCTGAGCGACCGCGGCGAGGGGCTGCAAGAGAGCGTGGAGCATGTGCTGGTGGTGCGCCGCACCGACAACGAGATCTCCTGGACCGAGGGCCGCGACATCTGGTGGCACGAAGCGGTTCCCGCGGCATCCGCCGAGCACGAGGCGCAGCCGTTCCCGGCGGAGAACCCGCTGTTCATCCTCTACACCTCCGGCACGACCGGAAAGCCCAAAGGCATTCTGCACACCTCGGGCGGCTATCTGACGCAGGCGGCGTTCACCAACCGGGTCGTGCACGACCTGCACCCGGCCACGGACGTCTTCTGGTGCACGGCCGACATCGGCTGGATCACCGGGCACTCCTACGTCACGTACGGCCCGCTCGCCAACGGCGCCACCCAGGTGCTCTACGAGGGCACACCCGACGCGCCGCATCCGGGCCGGTGGTGGGAACTGGTTGAGAAGTACGGCGTCACCATCCTGTACACCGCGCCGACGGCGATCCGTTCGTTCATGAAGCTCGGCCGCGAGATCCCGCAGAAGTTCGATCTGTCCTCGCTGCGTCTCCTCGGCTCGGTGGGCGAGCCCATCAACCCCGAGGCATGGATGTGGTACCGATCGATCATCGGCGGTGATGCGGCCCCCATCGTCGACACGTGGTGGCAGACCGAGACGGGCGCGATCATGGTGTCGGCGTTGCCCGGAGTCACCGAGACCAAGCCGGGGTCGGCTCAGGTGCCGCTTCCCGGAATCGGCATCGACGTCGTCGACGACGAGGGCACGCACGTCGGCAACGGCAACGGGGGCCTGCTGGTCATCACGAAGCCGTGGCCCTCGATGCTGCGCGGCATCTGGGGCGACCCGGAACGGTTCGTCGAGACCTACTGGGAGAAGTTCCAGGACAAGGGCTTCTACTTCGCGGGCGACGGCGCGCGCCTGGACGATGACGGCGACGTCTGGTTCCTCGGCCGGGTCGACGACGTGATGAACGTGTCCGGGCACCGTCTGTCGACGACAGAGATCGAGTCGGCGCTCGTGGGCAACGAAGCGGTGGCCGAGGCCGCAGTGGTCGGTGCCGCCGACGAGACGACGGGCCAGGCGGTGGTCGCGTTCTGCGTGCTGAAGGAGTCGTTCCTCAAGGCGCACGACGTCGACGGCATCGTGGACGTCCTCCGCCGGTGGGTCGGCGAGCAGATCGGCCCCATCGCACGCCCGCGTGATGTGTACATCGTCACCGAGCTGCCGAAGACCCGCTCCGGAAAGATCATGCGTCGGCTCCTGCGCGACGTGGCCGAGGGGCGCGAGGTCGGCGACACCACGACGCTGGCCGACACCATGGTCATGTCGACGATCCAGTCGAAGGTCACGAAGAAGTAGGGCCACATCGGCCGCCGCGGCGGATCGGAGGGCGGCGCGTCAGTTCGTGCCGTCCTCCTGTGCCGACCGGCGCCGCCGGATCTCCGCCTCGAGGCGCGCAGCACGCTCCTCCCGCTCGAGATCGGCCAGCTGCTGCTCGGTCGTGCGTGTATCGCGCATCGGGGATGCCGCGGCCGGCGGCTCCGCCTCACGTGACCACCGTCGAGGGTCGCCGAAGCTCATCGGTTCGGACGCCCTGCCCCATTCGCGACCGAGCGTGAACCAGAGGACCGATCCCACGAGGGGCAGCAGGATGATGAAGATGATCCAGGCGAACTTCGGCAGGTGGCGCACCTGATCGTCGCGCCTCGTGATCGCATCGATCAGGGCCACGACCATGATGACGAAGACCAGCAGAGCGAGGAACGGCATACCTCCACCCTGGCGGCGTCATCGCCTCCGCGCAACGGGTGGGTGCACGAGGATCAGGCGATGGAGAAGACGACCTCGACCTCGACGGGGCTGTCCAGCGGCAGCACCGGCACGCCGACGGCGGAACGGGCATGGCGTCCGGCGTCGCCGAAGATGTCGCCGAGCACATCGCTGGCGCCGTTGATGACACCGGGCTGACCGGTGAACTCCGGCACGGACGCGACGAACCCGGTCACCTTGACGACGCCCACCAGCCGATCGATGTCGCCCACGACGGCTGCCGCCGCCGCGAGGGCGTTCAGCGCGCTCTGACGCGCCAGGTTCTTGGCGTCGGATGCCGCCACCAGCCCGTCTCCCTCGCCGACCTTGCCTGTGGCCGGCAGCGCGCCCGAGACCATCGGCAACTGGCCCGAGGTATAGACGAGATCGCCGTGAACGATGGCGGGGACGTACGACGCGACCGGAGGAACCACGGAGGGCAGTTCGATGCCGAGCTCATTCAGACGGGCGGCGATGCTCATGCGTCCTCCCCGAACTGCTGGGCGGCGACCGCCGCCGCGCCGAGGCCCGCGTTCGCGGTGCCCGCGCCGACGGGGCGCTTGAAGTACGCGACGAGTCCACCTTCGGGTCCGGGGACGACCTGAACCAGTTCCCACCCCTGCTTGCCCCAGTTGTTGAGGATCGCGGCGGTGTTGTGGATCAGCAGAGGGGTCGTGAGGTACTCCCACGTGGTCATGCGGACTCCCGGATTCGGTGTGGCCAGTGGTGGCGCGCCCGCGCGCACCGAGGGATCCCCCAGGGTTCTCCCTTACGATCAAGCCTATGCCCCAACTCAAACGGACGGCCACCGGTGTGCTCGGTGGCATTGCGGGACTCGTCGGTCTGAGCGCCATCGCCGGCATCCTCGTCACGGCCACCGTGACACCGGCGATCGCGGTCTCCGGCTACGCCGCTTCCAGCGCACTCGACACGTTCGAGAACATGCCGGGCTTCCTCCAGATCGATCCGCTCATGCTGCCGACCGAGATGTACCGCAAGGACGCGAACGGCAACGACGCACTGATGGCGGAGTTCTACGACCAGAACCGCATCCCGGTGACGTTCGACCAGGTCAACCCCGTCATGTACGACGCGATCACCTCCAGCGAGGACAAGAACTTCTACACGCACGGCGGCGTCGACCTCGTCGGCACCCTGAGCGCGCTCGTGGGCAACGCCTCCAACGGCTCCAACCGCGGCGGCTCGTCCATCACCCAGCAGTACGTCAAGAACGTGCTGCAGCAGAACTGTGAGAGCAAGGCGCAGAACTCCGACGAAGTCGCGGCGTGCTACGCCACGACCACGGCCAACCAGGGAGCTGAGGGCTACCAGCGCAAGCTGCAGGAGATGCGGTACGCGATCCAGCTCGAGAAGCAGTACTCCAAGGATGAGATCCTGCTGGGCTACCTCAACATCACCAACTTCGGCGGCCTCGTCTACGGCATCGGCGCGGCGGCCGAACACTACTTCGGCGTGTCGGCAGCAGACCTGACGATCGCGCAGGCGGCGACGATCGCCGGTATGGTGCAGGCTCCGAACGTCTACCGCATCGATATGCCGGAAGGGTCGACGACCGACAAGGCGGGTAACCCGGTCAACAGCCAGGCCGACGGGTACTCCCTGACCCTCGACCGACGCAACTACGTGCTGGGCCGCATGCTGGCCAACGGCAAGATCTCGCAGCAGGAGTACGACGACGCGATGGCCTCGCCCATCACACCCAACATCACGAACCGCAGCCAGGGCTGCCAGAACGCGACGGGTGCCGAGTTCTTCTGCGAGTACGTGCGCACCATCCTGCTCAACGACCCCGCCTTCGGCGCCGACGGAGACACGCGCGCGTCGAACCTGCGCCGCGGCGGCATGAAGATCTACACGACGCTCGACCCGACGCTGCAGGACGAGGGCCTGAAGGCCATCTCGATCGTGCCGGCACACGTGGACTACATGAACCTCGGAGCCTCTGCCGTGCAGGTGGAGGTCGGCACGGGGCGCATTCTCTCCATGGTGCAGAACCGCCCGTTCTCGACGGACGATGCCGCCGTCAACGGACCCACCACGCAGGTGAACTACAACGTGCGTCAGGAAAACGGCGGCGGCGGCGGTCACTCCGCGGGCTCGACCTACAAGATCTTCAGCCTGTTGAACTGGCTCGAGCAGGGCCACTCGGTCAACGAGACCCTGAACGGGCGCATCGGCCCGAAGAAGGTCGACCAGTGCGACGGGACGATCCAGAACGTGGTCGCCGGCAACAACGGCAACGGCCAGATCGGAAACTTCGAGAACAACTCGGGCTACGTGGGCACGGTCTACAACTTCACGAGAGACTCGCTCAACTCCGGGTTCCTCACGATGGCGGAGAAGATCTCGGTGTGCAGCACGAACCGGCTCGCGATGAAGATGGGCGTCATGACAGGCAGCGGCGGACCGCTGGACACGACCAACTACGCCTACAACGTGCTCGGCGACCAGGCGGTGGCACCCATCGACATGGCCCAGGTCTATGCCTCTGTCGCCGCGAAGGGAACGCTGTGCCCCTCGAAGGCGATCGACAAGGCGATCGACGCGCAGGGCAAAGACATCACCCCGCAGATCACCTGCCAGCCGGCGATGAGCGAAGCGGTCGCGGCTACTGCGGCGTACACCCTGCAGGGCGTCATGACCGGAACCGGCTCCGGCGCCCGGATCGGCGACGGTGTCCCGGTCTTCGGCAAGACCGGTATCCACGAGTACCTGCACACCTGGATGGACGGCTCATCGACCAAGGTCGCGACGGTCGTCTGGGTCGGAAACGTCGAAGGCACCGATCTGCTGAGCGACCACTCCGAGAACGGCTACGTCCTGTCGCGGATCCGCAACTCGATCTGGCCCGCGATGCAGGGAGCCGCAAACGCGAAGTACGGCGGCGACCGCTTCCCCGACCCGGATGCCGCGCTGACCAAGCGTCAGCTCACCGATCTGCCGTCGGTGATCGGCATGACCGTCAGCCAGGCGCAGCAGACGCTGAGCACGGCCGGATTCTCGGTGACGGTGGGCGACCCGGTCGACGGAACCGAGGCCGCGGGCACGATCATCCAGCAGGATCCCGGTGCGGGCAGGGTCGCCGGCGGAACGACCGTCACGATCCGCCCCAGCAACGGTCAGGGCATCGCCGTTCCGGCCGTGAGCGGCAAGCCCGCCGACGCGGTCGCCAACCTCAAGGCGCAGGGCTTCAGCAATGTGGGCCAGCAGTGCACCGCCTCGCCCACCGCTGATGACAACGGCACCGTGACGGGAACAGACCCTGCCGCGGGAACCGTGGTCAACCGCGGCACGCAGATCACCGTGCAGTACCAGGCCAAGAACTGCGGCGGACGTCCGTGACGTCGGCACGCACCGCCCTCGCCGCCATATCGGCGGCGGGGGCGGTGGCCGCTGGCGCCGCCGTCTGGGGCACGTGCATCGAACGTTTCCTCTTCACGGTCCGTCGCCACGAGCTCGACATCCTGCCTGCCGGGTCGGCCTCACTGACGGTGCTCCACCTCTCCGATGCCCATATGGCTCCGTGGCAGCATCGAAAGCAGCAGTGGATCGCTCTGCTCGCCGATGCGGTCCGACCGGATCTGGTCGTGAACACGGGAGACAACCTCGGCCATGCCGACGGGCTCCGCGGCATCCGTTCCGCGTTCGCGCCTCTGCGCGGCGTGCCGGGCGTCTTCGTCCACGGTTCGAACGACGTGAGCGGACCGTCGGCCCGGAATCCTCTCAACTACTTCCGCGGCCCTTCGGGCGGCCCGCACAACGTCGAGAAACTCGACACGGCGGCGATGGACGCCTACTTCACCGATGAGCTCGGCTGGACGAACCTGAACAACACCGCGGCCGTCGTCGAGGCCGGTGGTCTGCGGCTGGAGGCCTTCGGGGTCAGTGACGCGCATCGCGAGTGGGACGATCTGCCCGCGCTGCCCGCCGCGATCGAAGCCGCGCGACGCGGTCGCCCCTTCCACGCCGCGCGCGATGCGGATCTCGTGATCGGCGTGACGCACGCGCCGTATCAGCGCGTCCTGGACCGGTTCGTCGAGCTGGGTGCCCAGGCCATCTTCGCCGGGCACACGCACGGCGGTCAGGTGCGCATCCCCTTCTCCCCCTCCGCGCTGGTCGCCAACTGCGACATCCCCCTCGACCAGGCGCGCGGTCTCAGCACATGGACCGCCGCCGGACGCCGCGCGCCGCTGAACGTCTCGGCCGGGCTCGGACACTCGATCTATGCCCCGGTGCGGTTCGGATGCCGCCCGGAGGCGTCGGTGCTCACGCTGCGCGCACGGCGTGACGACAACGGCCTGCTCGATTCGTCACGAGGGGCATCGACGGGGTAGACTCGGAGGGTTGCCACGGGGTGTGGCGCAGACTCGGAGGGTTGCCACGGGGTGTGGCGCAGCTTGGTAGCGCGCTTCGTTCGGGACGAAGAGGCCGCAGGTTCAAATCCTGTCACCCCGACAGCAGAGAGGCTCCGCCTGGAGAGATCCGGGCGGAGCCTTTCGCGGATCACTCACCGGATGGGAGCACCCGATGACCACCCCCCGCCTGATCGCCTTCGATCTCGACGACACGCTCGCCCCCTCGAAGAGCGCCATCGACCCCCGCATCGGCGAGCTCCTGCTCGAGCTCGCGGCGCGCGTCGAGGTGGCGATCATCTCGGGCGGCCAGCTCCAGCAGTTCCAGTCGCAGGTCGTCGAGCGGCTGCCCGCAGCGGATGCCGAGACCCTCGACCGCTTCCACCTCATGCCCACCTGCGGCACGCAGTACTACCGGCTCGAGGACGGCGGCGTCCGCACGGTGTACGCGCACGCGCTCACCGATGACGAGAAGTCCCGCGCGCTGGCTGCCGTCGAAGAGGAGGCGCGCCGCCTCGGCCTCTGGGAGGCCGAGCCCTGGGGCGACATCCTCGAGGATCGCGGCTCGCAGATCACCTTCTCCGCTCTCGGCCAGACCGCTCCCCTGGAGGCGAAGATGGCCTGGGACCCGACGGGCGAGAAGAAGAACGCGCTCCGCGACGCGGTCGCCGCGCGCATCCCCGACCTCGAGGTCCGCTCGGGCGGCTCAACGTCGGTCGACATCACCCACCGCGGGATCGACAAGGCGTACGGCATGCGTAAGCTCGCCGAGGTCACCGACATCCCCCTCGACGACATGCTGTTCGTCGGCGACCGCCTCGACGAGCACGGCAATGACTACCCCGTCCTGGCAATGGGCGTGACCTGCCAGGCCGTGGACGGCTGGGAGCACACGGCCGCCTACCTCACCGAGCTCATCCCGACGCTCCCGCGTCGCTGACGTCAGCCGTCGACAGCCACGACGGCGGCCGACGGGGCAGGCATGCCGGCATCCGCGTAGTAGGCGGTGATGTGGGCGCGCACGAGCTCACGGGCGCGCTCCGCGTCGCCGGACTCGATCGCGCCGAGGATGTCGCCGTGCTCGCGGTGCAGTCGCTCCACGGTCGCGTCCCAATCGGAGATCCGACGCGCGCCGGCGCGGACGTAGCTCTCGATCGTCGTGCGAAGACCGGCCATGGTCGCGGCGACGACGAGGTTGCCCGCGGCATCCGTCAGACGCAGATGGAACTGCGCGTCGAGCGCGAGGAAATCGTCTGCCGTCAGCTGCTGGTCCTCCATGGCGGAGAGGGTGGCCCGGGCTTCGGCGAGATCGGGCTCGTCGAGATCGGCCAGGTGGGCGACCGCCCACTCCTCCAGCAGGAGCCGCGTCTCGTACACGTGGGGGATGGGAAAGCCGTGCGCCGCGACCTGCAGACGCAGCAACTGCGCGAGACCACCGTGCGGGGTGGCGGTGACGATCGCGCCCGCGGTGGGGCCTGAGCCCGTCGCGGTGCGGATGAGCCCCATCACCTCCAGCACGCGGAGGGCTTCGCGGACGCTGGAGCGGCCGACGCCGAGGGTGGCAGCCAGCTCGCGCTCCGGCGGCAGCCTGTCGCCCGGCCCGAGCGCACCGCTGAGCAGGTCGGCCTCGATCTTCTCGAGCACGACCCGCCAGGCGCGTGCCGGTGCGTTCTCGGTCATCCTGGTCTCCCGGTCGCTTAATGGTCAGGCCACAGTAGCGCACGCCGTTCGGACCGGCAAAAAGCCGCGCCGGTCGCACCGGCGGGCCTACGCTCAGACCATGGATCCGCTCTTCGTGGTCGTCGTCATCGCCGCCGCCGTTTCGGCGCTGTGCTGGATCGCCTCACTGGTCACCAAGGACACGTCGTGGGTGGACCGCGCGTGGTCCGTGGTCCCGGTGGTCTACGTGTGGGTCTTCGCGGCGAGCGCACTCGCCGACGGCGACGACGCCGGGCGCCTGGTTCTGATGGCGGCGCTCGTGACGGCGTGGGGTGCGCGGCTGACCTTCAATTTCGCGCGCAAGGGCGGCTATTCCGGCGTCGAGGACTACCGTTGGGCGATCCTGCGCGGGCGCATGTCGCCGGCGCTGTTCCAGGTGTTGAACCTGCTGTTCATCGTGCTCTACCAGATGACGCTTCTCGTACTCATCACGCTCCCTGCGGCGATGGCGCGGACTCATCCGGCTCCACTGACAGCGGCCGATGCGATCATCGCCGTGCTCTTCGTCGGCTTTCTCCTCGGCGAGAGCGTCGCCGATCAGCAGCAGTGGAACTTCCACCGGGCGAAGGCGCGCGGCGATGCCGACGGCTTCCTCACGACGGGCCTGTTCGCCTACAGTCGGCATCCGAACTTCTTCTTCGAGCAGGCGCAGTGGTGGGCCATCTACGCCTTCGGTGCCACCGCCGCCGTCGCCTCCGGAGCCGACGTGTGGGGCGGCGTGCTCAACCCGACGATCGTCGGGGCCATCCTGCTGACGCTCCTGTTCGTCGGGTCGACCGTGTTCACCGAGTCGATCTCGGCCGCGAAGTACCCCGCATACGCCCAGTACCGGAGGACGACCTCGATGCTGGTCCCGCTGCCGCGCCGCCGCGACGGGGCGCGCGTCAGCTGAGCCGGCCGCCCGACTCGCGCAGGTAGCACTCCGCGCACATCGACTCGTAGGTGACCTTCTCGTGCGACAGCTCGTCGATGGCGACCTGGTCGCCGTCGAAGACGAATCGTCCTCCGACCAGTCGCGCGTTGAACAGCGCCTTGCGCCCGCAGCGACAGATGGTCTTCAGCTCTTCGAGGCTGTGGGCGAGCTCCAGCAGCCGGGCCGAGCCGGGGAAGGCGCGCGTCTGGAAGTCGGTGCGGATGCCGTACGCGAGGGCGGGGATGCCGTCGTCGACGACGATCCGCAGCAGGTCGTCGATCTGGGCCGGGGTGAGGAACTGCGCCTCATCGATGAGAAGACACGCCACCCGTCCGTCGTAGCGGGCGGCGTGCTGGGCGACGAGGGCGCGCAGATCGGCATCCGCAGCGATGAGGAAGTCGACCTGACGCTCCACGCCGAGTCGGCTGGAGATCTGATCGGCACCCTTCGTGTCGATCTCGGGCTTGGCCAGCAGCACGTGCTGTCCGCGTTCCTCGTAGTTGAATGCCGCCTGCAGCAGGGCCGTCGACTTGCCGGAGTTCATCGCCCCGTAGCGGAAGTACAGCTTCGCCATGCGCGTGCAGCCCCGATCCGGCTCAGCGGTTGATGCCGAGCACGCCGGCCGTGGCGTCGAGCGACGCGTCCGCGGCGGCAGGGTCGCCGTTGAGATTCGATCCGTAGCTCGGGATGAGCGCCTTCAGTTCCGGCTCCCAGGCGGAGATGCGGTCGGGGAAGCATGTCTTCAGCAGGCCCAGCATGATGGATGCCGCCGTCGAGGCGCCCGGGGAGGCGCCCAGCAGGCCGGCGATCGATCCGTCGGCGGAGGTGACGACCTCGGTGCCGAACTGCAGCACGCCGCCCTTCTGCGGATCCTTCTTCATGACCTGGGCGCGCTGGCCGGCCTGCAGCAGCTCCCAGTCCTCGGCCTTCGCGGTCGGCATGAACTCGCGGAGCGCATCGACCTTGCGCTTGTGGCTCTTGAGCAGTTCGCTGACCAGGTACTTGATCAGGCCCGGATTGTCGATGGCGACTTTCAACATCGGACCGATGTTGCCGGGACGCACCTGCGCGACGATGTCGGTGATGCGGCCGTTCTTCAGGAACTTCGGGCTGAAGGTCGCGAAAGGCCCGAACAACAGCGAGGTCTCGCCGTCGACGACGCGGGTGTCCAGATGCGGCACCGACATGGGGGGCGCCCCCACGGAGGCCTGCGAATACACCTTGGCTTTGTGCTGCGCGACGAGCGAGGGGTTGGACGTCTTGAGCCACTGCCCCCCGATGGGGAAGACGCCGTAGCCGGAGATCTCCGGAATGCGCGAGGACTGCAGCAGCTTGATCGCCCAGCCACCCGCGCCTACGAACACGAACCGCGCCGACAGGCTCCCCGGCGTACGCCCGAGCGTGTGACGGTACGACACGTTCCACGTGCCGTCCGCGTTCTTGCGGAGCTTTCGCACCTCGCGATTGGTGACGACGTCGACGCCCTGATCGGCGAGATGGGAGAAGAGCTGACGGGTCAGTGAACCGAAGTCGACGTCGGTGCCGGCCGGAACGCGCGTGGCCGCGAAAGGCTCGTCGGCCTTCTTGCGCTTGTGCATGAGCAGCGGCGCCCACTGATTGATGACGCGGGAGTCCTCGGAGTATTCGATGCCCTCGAACAGCGGCTGCGTGCGCAGCGCCTCGTAACGCTTCTTGAGGTACGCGACATCCTTCTCGCCGCGCACGAAGGTCATGTGGGGGGTCGCGTTGATGAAGGTGGACGGCGCATCGAGGATGCCGCGCTCCACCAGGCTCGCCCACAGCTGCCGACTCTGCTGGAACTGCTCGTTGATCGAGATCGCCTTGGCAGGGTCGACCGATCCGTCCTTGGCCTCGGGCATGTAGTTGAGCTCGCAGAGCGCCGCGTGTCCCGTGCCGGCATTGTTCCAGGCGTTGGAGGACTCCTCGGCGACGTCGCTGAGGCGCTCGAGCACCACGATCTTCCAGTCCGGCTGCAATTGCTTCAGCAGGGTTCCGAGGGTGGCACTCATGATGCCACCGCCGATCAGGACGACGTCGACGGGTTCACTCACAATGATCCAGTCTAGGCGCCGTTTTCCACGGCCTCCGCGAGGCGCGGCATCCACCGCCGTCAACTCTCGCGGTTCTTTCGCACCGCTCAATTCCGCGAGATACGAGTTCCGCACCGAGACACGCGCCGTCCGGCGGTGTTTCGGTGCGCGGACCGTGTCCCGCAGTCAGGCGGCATCGCGGTGAGCGGTGCTCGGACGGCCGTCAGGCGGCGGGGGCGGTCAGGCGCGCGGCGACGATCTCGGCGATCTGCACGGCGTTGAGCGCGGCGCCCTTGCGGAGGTTGTCGTTGCTGATGAAGAGCACCAGACCCTTGCCCTCGGGCGCGGACTGGTCGGCACGGATGCGGCCGACGTAGCTCGGGTCGTTGCCGGCGGCCTGCAGCGGCGTCGGCACCTCCTCGAGCACGACGCCGGGAGCGGATGCCAGGATCTCGCGCGCCCGCTCGGGCGTGATGTCGTCGCGGAACTCCGCGTGGATCGAGAGCGAGTGGCCGGTGAAGACGGGAACGCGCACGCAGGTGCCGGCGACGCGAAGGTCGGGCAGCTCGAGGATCTTGCGGCTCTCGTTGCGGAGCTTCTTCTCCTCGTCGGTCTCGTTGTCGCCGTCGTCGACGAGGTTTCCTGCGAACGGGATCACGTCGAACGCGATGGGGGCGACGTACTTCTCCGGCTGCGGGAAGTCGACGGCCGACCCGTCGTGCACGAGGTCGAGCGTGTGCCCCTGGGCCAGCACGCCCTCGACCTGGCCGAGGAGCTCCTGCGCGCCGGCCAGACCCGAGCCCGAGACGGCCTGGTAGGTGCTGACGATCAGGCGCTCGAGGCCGGCCGCGGCATCCAGCGGCTTGAGCACGGGCATGGCCGCCATCGTCGTGCAGTTCGGGTTGGCGATGATGCCCTTCGGCGGGTTCACCGTCGCGTGGGGATTGACCTCGCTGACGACGAGCGGCACCTCGGGGTCCATGCGCCAGGCGCTCGAGTTGTCGATGACGACGGCGCCGGCCTCGGCGAAACGCGGGGCGTGCGCGCGGGAGCCGGTCGCACCGGCGCTGAACAGCGCGATGTCGATGCCGGTGGGATCGGCGGTGGCGACGTCCTCGATGATGATCGTCTCGCCGCCGAACTCGACGGCCGTGCCGGCCGAGCGCGCCGTGGCGAACAGGCGGAGCTCACGGATCGGGAAGGCCCGTTCGGCGAGAATCTCGCGCATGACCGTGCCGACCTGTCCGGTGGCGCCGACGACGGCGACAGAGAGTCCTGAGTCAGAGATGCGGGTCATGAGGGATCCTTGCAGATGAGAGGGGTTGAGTGATTCTATCGTCGGACGAAGACAGGCGAACTGCACACGGCAGGTAGCTCCCTGCCGGATCTACCTCGACGGGGCGGTTCGCCAGCGCACGCGCGACGACGGTAGTGGCGACGGCGGTCAGAGGTGGTGCGGCCGCTCGGCGTCAGCGGCCGGTGCCGGCGTAGACGGTCGCCTCGGTGTCGCTGTCGAGACCGAAGGCGGTGTGCACGACGCGGGCGGCCTGGGCGAGCTCGTCACCGCGGAGCACGACCGAGATGCGGATCTCCGAGGTCGAGATCATCTCGATGTTCACCCCCGCGGTCGACAACGCCTCGAACAGCGTCGCGGACACGCCGGAGTGGGTGCGCATGCCGGCGCCGACCACGGACAGCTTGCCGATCTGGTCGTCGTGCACGAGGCTCTCGAAGCCGATGCCCGCCTGCTCGGCGGCAAGCGCCCGCAGGGCGGTCGCGGCATCCGATTTGGGCAGCGTGAAGGAGATGTCGGTGCGACCGGTCGCTGCCGCCGACACGTTCTGGACGATCATGTCGACGTTGGCGCCCGACTTGGCGATGACGGTGAAGATCTCCGCCGCCTTGCCGGGAACGTCGGGCACGCCGATGACCGTGATCTTGGCCTGGCCGAGGTCGGTGGCGACACCGGCGACGATGGGCTCTTCCATGGAGGACTCCTCTGTGCTGTCGGGAGCGAGGCTATCGGGAACGCTCATGCCCGGGCCGAGCACGAACGTGCCTCGTCCGGAGCTGAACGTCGAGCGGGCGTTGATCATCACGCCGTGGCGACGCGCGTACTCGACGGCGCGGATGTACAGCACCTTGGCGCCGTTGGCGGCGAGCTCGAGCATCTCCTCCGCGGAGATGACATCGAGCTTGCGGGCCTTCGGCACGACGCGGGGGTCGGCGGTGAAGATGCCGTCGACGTCGCTGTAGATCTCGCAGACGTCGGCGTCGAGCGCCGCGGCGAGCGCGACGGCGGTCGTGTCGGAGCCGCCGCGGCCGAGCGTGGTGATGTCGCGGGTGTCGCGGTTGAAGCCCTGGAAGCCGGCGACGATGACGATGGCGCCCTCGTCGAGCGCCTCGCGCAGCCGCACCGGGGTGACGTCGACGATGCGGGCCGAGCCGTGATCGGCGGTGGTGATCATGCCCGCCTGGCTGCCGGTGAACGAGCGCGCCTCGAAGCCCATCGAGTGGATGGCCATCGCCAGCAACGCCATCGAGATGCGCTCGCCGGAGCTCAGCAGGATGTCCAGTTCGCGAGGCGCCGGGATCGGGGCGACCTGCGCGGCGAGGTCGATCAGCTCATCGGTCGTGTCGCCCATCGCGCTCACCGCCACGACCACGTCGTGCCCGGCGCGGCGCGCATCGACGATGCGCTTGGCGACCCGCTTGATGCTCTCGGCGTCGGCGACGGACGAGCCGCCATACTTCTGGACGATCAGCGCCACGTGTGGAACTCCTGAAGACATGTCGACGGGCACTCGGATGCCGCGCCCACCTCCCCATCCTAGGGATCGGCGCATACCGCCGACGCCATGTGACGGGCGACCGACGAGGCACCTCGCCAGGTCCGCAGAATGCGACGAAGTCCGCACCCGATCGGCATCCCGGGTGCGGAGTTCATGACATTCTGCGGAGTTCGTGCGGACCCAGCCCGCCGCGGCCGCCGCGGCGTAACGGTTCGCGGCGGCGGCGACGTGGTCGACGTAGACGTCGAGGTGGTTGTAGGCGAACACCGCGGCCCGCCACGCGGCGGCATCCGTCATCGTGCCCGCACCGCAGAGGTAGCGCGCCGTCGCGAGGGCCGCGTCGTCGATCTGGTTCGGGTCGGCGACACCGTCGCCGTTGCCGTCCGCGCCCCAACGGTCCGACGTGTCGGGAATGAACTGCATCGGCCCGACCGCACGGTCCCAGAGCGTGTCTCCGTCCCAGCGGCCTCCGTCGGTGTCGGCGATCACGGCGACGCCGTCACCGTCGAGGGACGGCCCGCGGATGGCGGGAGTGGGGTAGCCGTTCTCACCGAGCACCGCGCCGCCGTGCCGTCCGTGATCGGACTCGATCGCCCCGATCGCGGCGATCGTGTTCCACCCCAACCCGCACGAGGGCTGTTCGGCCGCGATCGTGAGCTGGGCGCCCGCGTACGCCCGGAGTGCACGGGCGGGGATGCCGGTGGCCGCGGAGACGCGGGCGAGCCAGACCGGGTCCACGCGAGGACCGGGCGTCACCGGGGCCGACGAGACGACGGCCGCATCACCCGCGGCCGGTGCGGTGGCGGCGGCATCCTGTCTCGCGGACGCTCCCACGAGCGTGTCGATCCGGGCTGCTGCGGGCGATGCGGCAAGGCCGGACGACGCCACGTCGACGTGGGCGATCACGCCGCCGAGGAACACGGCCAGCAGTGCGACGGCACCGAGCGCGAGTGCGACCTCGCGCCACGACCACCGCGCACCCATCCGTGTCCGTGTCCCGGTCAGCCGAACCGGCCGTTGACGTAGTCGTACGTACGCGGATCGATCGGCGACGAGAACATCGCGTCGGTGTCGCCGTGCTCGACGATGTGTCCGGGTTGGCCCTGCGAGGCGAGGAAGAACGCGCACTGCTGCGAGACGCGCTGAGCCTGCTGCATGTTGTGAGTGACGATGACGATCGTGACCTCGCGCGCGAGCTCCGTCATGGTCTCCTCGATGACGCGCGTGGAGGTCGGGTCCAGCGCCGAACACGGCTCGTCCATCAGGAGCACCCGCGGCCGCACTGCGAGGGAACGCGCGATGCACAGGCGTTGCTGCTGTCCACCGGAAAGCCCACCGCCGGGCGCGCGCAGGCGGTCCTTCAGCTCGCGCCAGAGCCCGGCCTTGGTGAGGCACGTCTCCACGAGCTCGGCCTTCTCGTTGCGGCTCGCACGGATGCCGGCGAGCTTCAGGCCCGCGACGACGTTGTCGTAGATGGACATCGCCGGGAAGGGATTCGGCTTCTGGAAGACCATGCCGATCTTCTTGCGGGCGTCGACGAGACGATGGCCGGCGTCGTAGATGTCGTCGTGGTCGAGCAGCACCTCGCCGGCGAGGGATGCCGAGGGCACCAGTTCGTGCATGCGGTTGAGGATGCGCAGGAACGTCGACTTTCCGCAGCCGGACGGTCCGATGAGGGCCGTCACCTGGCCCGCGGGCATCTGCAGCGACACGTCGTGCAGGACCTGGTGATCGCCGAACCACGCAGAGATGGAGCGCGCGTCGAGCTGCGACGGCGGCAGCGGGACCCCCGTCGAACCGACGGCATCCGCGTGCGTCGCTGGGGCACCGCCGAGAGCGACGGCTCCGCTCGTCGCGGGAGGGAGGGCCGATTCGCCACCGGCCATCACCAGCGCGGCGGGGACCGGCACGCGTCCGCTCGTGCGTCCGAGGAAGCGCGGGCGGTTCGACCGCTCGGCGCGGTGGGATGCGCGGGACGGTTCGATGTCGTCAGACATGGGGCTCCGAGTCAGAGAAGGTTGGGAAGCAGGCGTACGAGTTGATCGCAGACGAAGACGCTGGCCAGCAGCAGGATCGGCACGAAGACGATCCAGGTCTTCTGCGCGCCGACCCGGCGAAACGCCCAGACGGCGGCGATCTCGGCGGCGACGAGGAACTGGAGCGCGAAGACGAGCGCCCAGACGGTCGTCGTGTCCGTTGCAAGCGCCGCATTCGACGGCGGCAGCGTGATCGGGGTGGTCTGGCGGGCCCCCGCGGGCTGGCCTTTGTCGACGAGCCGGGCGTCGACGTACGCGATTCCGGTCGGCACGTAGGGCGCCCCGCGAGCCGTGAGCAGGATGAGACGGCTCTCTCCGCGGACGGGCGCGGGCGGCGTCGGGTCGCCCGCGTAGCGCACGCCGAGCACCTCGAAGGTGTTCAGTCCCTGTCCGGTACGTACCTCGAACCGCTCCCCCGGTTGCAGCGACTGCAAGCGCCCGAACGGACCGCCGAAAGCTGCGGCGCGGCCCATCACGACGCTGACACCGACCTGGCCCGGCAGCACCGTATCGCGGCGGTGGCCGGGGCCGCCGGCGAGGACCCCCGATGATGTTCCCTCCGCGATCACCTCGTGCACCCCGAGTCGCGGGATGTCGATGATGCCGACGGGCGCGCCGTCGGCGAGGAGGACGTCGTCGAAGTCCCCCTCGCTGACCGGCGCCGTGCCCGCAGCGAGCTGCGCGCGGTAGGTGTCGGAGAGCTGCTGCTGGGCATAGGGAACGCTGGCAACGACGCCCGCGTTCGACGCTTTGGATGCCGCACCGCTCAGCAGCGGGTCCGCGCCGCGCGTCGTGCGCCCCGGCACATCGGCCAGACCGAAGTCGAGGAGCCGGATGCCGCTCACCGTGCCGTCCGCGTCGGCGCTCGCGCTGGAGGTGAGCATGATGTTCGATGGCGTGATGTCGCGGTGGACGACGCCACCGGCGTGCGCGGCGCCGGTCGCGTCGAGGACGGCGGCGAAGACGGCCACGGCATCCACGATGGTCAATGGCCCGCGCTCTCGTACGTGATCGGCGAGAGTGACGCCCTCGACGAGCTCCATCGCAATCCATGCAACGGGTGGATCACCCGGCGCGAGACCCGCGTCGTAGACCTCCGCGATGTTCGGCTGCGCGATCGCCTGCGCAGCCCGCACTTCTTCGAAGAACGCCTCCCAGGCGACCGGTCCGACGGCCAGATGCGGGTGCAGCAGCTTCACGGCCACGCGGCGCCCGTGCCGTGTGTCATCGGCTTCGAAGACGGCGGCCGTGCCGCCGCTTCCCCGGAGCTTCCGCAGGTGGAACCGTTCGGCGATGAGGCCGTCGCTCATTGCAGGATCAGCGGGTCCACCGGTACCGGCCGGCCGAGCCCGAGGTCGGCGCCGCGCGACGCGGTGGCGGCCAGCTCCTGCATGAGGCGCACCGCGAGAGCCGCAGCGCTCTCGGCGGCCGAGCGCTTCTCGTAGCGACGAGCGCCCATCATCACGAGCGATCCGCGCGCGCTGACGAACCACCCGGTGCTGCGCAACCGGGGCGCCGGACTGGTGTGGATCTCGAACGTCGATGCCGCGCGCAACAGCTGCGCCAGATCGATGCGGGCCGCCCCCTTATCGGTGAACACACGGCATCCCCGTGCGATCTCGCGCCGGTTCTCGCTCACCAAACGCCATGCGACGGCGGGCTCGAGGACCGGCAACGGCTCCTGACCGCTCGCGAAGGGCCCGACGCCCGGATGCCCGGATGCGATCTCGGCGACGACGCGCATCCATTCGAGGGCGCTCCTGTGCGAAGCCGCGGGAAAATGCGCGTAGAGAAGACGCGCGGACATGATTCTCCCTTTCGCGACACCGGAGGTCGTGCACACGGCCGCGAGGGAAGAGTGGCGGTCCGAGGCGACAGCGACCGGACGAACCGGTGAACGCCGGGCGTCGATCCAGCGGACGAGGGGTAGCGCGTCGAGCCGGAAACGTGCGCGACCCTAGGGCGCGAACGGCGGCGCCTGACGTCGCAGACGCACCCGACCTCCCGTCGCGGCGAACCAGCAGCCGACGAGCACGAGCGGAAAGCCGAGCAGCAGCCCCGGCGACAACGGCTCGCCGAGCAGGAGCACGCCCAGCAGGATCGCGACGACCGGGTTGACGTACGTGAACAGCGGCGCACGCACGGGACCGACCTCGCCGATGAGCGCGAAGAAGCCCAGGAAGGCCAGCGCGGTGCACAGGATGCCGAGGGCGACGAGCGACAGTCCGCTGCGGACGGTGGGAAGCTCGTGCTGGGTCAGCAGCGCGAACGGCAGGTAGGCGAGGCCGACCGCGAGCAGGGACAGGGTGATGGTGCCGAGCGAGGGGACGTGAGCGAGCTTGGTGGCGATGATGAACGGCGCGATCGCGTAGAGCAGGGCGACGAGCAGGACCTGGGCGATGGCCCCCAGCGCCTGCGCCGGCTCGGCGACGGCGAGGCCGGGGCCGGCGACGATGACCACCAGGCCGGCGAAGCCGACGACGAGTCCGACGGCGCGGGCCGGACTCAGGGCGGACCGGTCGCCGCGCACGAGGGCGATCCCGGTGGCGAACAGCGGGACCGTCGCCACCAGCAGACCAGTGAGCCCGGACGGCAGCGTCTGCTCCGCGTGCCCCAGCAAGAGGAAAGGCCCGGCCATTTCGATGGCCCCGAAGGCCAGCACCCACGGCCAGAGCGCCAGCGCCGGCCGAAGGGCTCGGCGTCGCAGGGCGATGGGCAGCAGCACCGCCGCGCCGAGAAGGGTGCGGCCCGCGACGACGGCGGCCGGTGTCAGCGAGTCGACCGCCTCTTTGATGAACAGGTACGGGATGCCCCACAGCACCGCCATCAGCGCGTACAGCGCCCAGGCACGACCGGAGACGGCCGGCGCCATCAGACGGCCCGGCGCCCCTCGAAGGCGCGCCCGAGGGTGACCTCGTCGGCGTACTCGAGGTCGCCGCCCACCGGAAGACCGGACGCCAACCGGGTCACGCGGATCTCGAGGGTGTGCAGCAGCCGGCTGAGGTATGTCGCCGTGGCCTCTCCTTCGAGGTTCGGGTTCGTCGCGAGGATGACTTCCTGCACCGTGCCGTCGGCGAGGCGCTGCATCAACTGGGTGATGCGCAGGTCGTCGGGTCCGATGCCGGCGATCGGGCTGATGGCGCCGCCCAGCACGTGGTAGAGCCCTCGGAACTCGCGCGTGCGCTCGATGGCCGAAACGTCCTTCGCATCCTCGACCACGCAGATGAAGGTCTGATCACGACGAGGATCGCGGCAGATCGCACAGCGTTCCTGCTCACTCACGTTGCCGCAGATCTCGCAGAAGCGCACGCGTTCGCGAAGCTCACCGAGCAGGTGCGACAGACGCGCGACGTCGAACGTCGGAGTCTGAAGGATATGGAACGCGATCCGCTGCGCCGACTTCGGCCCGATGCCGGGAAGGCGGCCGAACTCGTCGATGAGGTCTTGGACGATGCCGTCGTACATGGCTTAGCTGAACCTCGTCGGCGGTGTGTACGGCTCTTCGCGCACGAACGTCGCCCCCAGCACTTGGCGGACGACCGCCTCACCGACGCGTTCGATGCCGCCGGAACGGGGTGCGCGGGGCGGCGCAGGGCGTTCGACGGCGACGGGCGCGCGCGGCGGCAGCGGAGCGTCGTCCAACGGCGGCGGGAACTCGTCCTCGTCGGGGGCGTCGTCGTCGGTGTGCGTGTACTCCGTCGTCGTTGGCAGCACGGTGCCGTCCCGCGGGATCGTCAATGTACGCACCGGCTCGGCGGTGGCGTCCTCGGGTTCTTCGTCGACTGCCAGCCCGACCGCGGCAGGAGCAGCGGTGGCGAGAGCGGACGCCGCCGTCGCACCCCCCGCGGGCTCGCTCGGCGCCGAAGCCTGTGGCGCGGGGTCGCTCGGAATCCGTGCCACTGCCCACTCCGTCACCGGCGCGGCAGCGGACGATGCGATGGTCGGCGTCGATCGAGGCCGCTCGCCGCCGTCGGAGCGGGTCGCTCCAGAGGAGCCGCCGTCGGCGCGAGGCCCGTCGGCCGGTGGAGTCGGAGAACCCGAGGCGGGCGGCTCGGCGGTCGCATCGGCGTCGAACCGCGCCACGTACTTCACGCGGATGCCGAGAACCTCGCGGATCGCACCGCGCAGGTCTTCGCTGGGGCCCTTGCCCGCCGCGAGCTTCTTGAACGCGGCGACATCCGCCTGGGTGCGGAAGCTCAGCGTCAGCACGTCGTCGGCGAACGCGACCGGGGTGGCGTCGACGGCGATCATCCACGACGATCGGCTCACGGGCTCGAGGCGCTGGAGGATCTCCGGCCACGCATCGCGCACCCCCGCGAGGGTGACCGGGCCGGACGGCGCGACCGGGGCGGGCGCGGGCGATGCGGGCGTGGGCTCGGGATCGGGATCGGCGACAACCGGCGCGGGGTCGGGGCGTTTCGACTCGCTCGCTGCGCTCGCTCGCTCAACGACCGGAACCACCGGCGCCTCGGGGGCGGGCGCGGCAGCGGCAGCCGGGGCAGGAGTGGCGACAGCCGGGGCGGGCGTCGCGGCAGGCACGGCGGCGGCATCGGCGGTGTGGGCCAGCACCCGGGCCACGAGCAGCTCGAGCTGCAGGCGCGGAGACGTCGCCCCGCTCATGTCATCGAGGGCACCGACGACGAGATCGGCGATGCGCGAGAGACGATCGGTGCCGAAGGCAGAGGCCTGACGGCCCATCCGCTCGAGCTCGTCGGCGGGGATGCCGCGCAGCACCGCCCCGGCGCCCTCTCCCGTGGCAGCCACGATGATGAGGTCGCGCAGCCGTTCGAGAAGATCGTCGACGAACCGGCGCGGATCCTGCCCGGTCTGCACGACCCGATCGATGGCAGCGAAGGCGGCGGCCGCGTCGTGCGCAGCGAATGCGGTGACGACCTCGTCGAGCAGCGCGCCGTGGGTGTACCCCAGCAGCGCGACGGCGCGCTCGTACCGCACCGTCGCCCCGTTCTCGCCGTCCACGGGGTCGGAGCCGGCGATGAGCTGATCGAGCAGCGACAGGGTGTCGCGTGGCGAGCCGCCGCCGGCCCGCACCACCAGCGGAAGCACGCCGGCTTCGGTCTGCACCCCTTCCTGGACGCAGAGCTGTTCGACGTACTCGAGCATCGCCGCGGGTGCGACCAGGCGGAAGGGATAGTGGTGGGTGCGCGAGCGGATCGTGCCGATGACCTTCTCGGGCTCGGTGGTGGCGAAGATGAACTTGACGTGCTCCGGCGGCTCCTCGACGAGCTTGAGCAGGGCGTTGAAGCCCTGCGCGGTCACCATGTGCGCCTCGTCGAGGATGAAGATCTTGAAGCGGTCGCGCGCGGGTGCGAAGATCGCGCGCTCGCGCAGATCGCGGGCGTCGTCGACACCGTTGTGTGATGCCGCGTCGATCTCGACCACATCGAGTGAACCTCCGCCGCCGCGGCTGAGCTCGACACAGCTGTCGCAGACACCACAGGGCGTGTCGGTCGGGCCGGCCGCGCAGTTCAAGCAGCGCGCGAGGATGCGGGCCGACGTCGTCTTGCCGCAGCCGCGCGGACCGCTGAAGAGGTAGGCGTGGCCGACGCGGTCGCTGCGCAGCGCCGTCATGAGCGGTTCGGTGACCTGCGCCTGCCCGATCATCTCGCCGAACGTCTCCGGTCGGTAGCGGCGGTACAGGGCGGTGGTCACCAGAACAGACTACGGTGTGCTCCCGACATCCAGGTCGGGAACATCCTTCGGCGTGACGCGTTGAAGGGGGCATGACCAACGACTCCCCCGACGAGACGGTGGACGTCCTCGTCATCGGTGCCGGCCAAGCCGGCTTGTCGGCCGCCTTTCACCTGCGCCGCCGCGGCTTCGTCCCCGCCCCGGGCGACGGCAGCGCCCGCACCTTCGCGGTGCTCGACGCCGACGCCGCCCCCGGCGGGGCGTGGCAGCATCGCTGGCGGTCACTGCGGATGGGAACGGTCAACGGCATCTACGAGCTTCCGGGCGCACCCGTGCCGCCCGCCGATCCGATGGCGCCGAGCGCGGGCGTGCTGCCCGCGTACTTCGCGGACTACGAGCGTCGCTTCGATCTGCGCGTGCACCGTCCGGTGATCGTGCGCGCGGTTCGCCGTGTCGACGACGACCCGAACGGTCTCCTGCGCATCGAGACCGACCACGGCGTGTGGTTCGCGCGGTACGTCATCAACGCGACCGGCACGTGGCGACGCCCCTTCTGGCCCCACTACCCCGGCCAGGAGGACTTCGCCGGCCGACAGCTGCATGTCCACGACTACGCCTCGGCGGACGAGTTCGTCGGGCAGCGCGTCGTCATCGTCGGCGCGGGGATCTCGGCCGTGCAGCTGCTGGAGGAGATCTCCCGCGTCACCGACACGTTCTGGGTGACGCGGAAGGACGTGACCTGGGATGCCGCGCAGTTCGACACCGCCGCCCGGGTGGCGGCGATCGCGGGTGTCGAGGAGCGCGTGCGTCGCGGCGACCCCCCAGGGAGCGTCATCTCGGTGACGGGGCAGCACTGGACGCCGTGGGCGCGAGCCGCCCACGAGCGGGGAGTGCTGGTGCGGCATCCGATGTTCGATCGCATCGAAGAGCACGGCGTCCGGATGCCGGACGGCACGTTCGAACCCGCCGATGTGATCCTCTGGGCGACGGGTTTTCGCGCCGACATCGCCCACCTCTCCCCGCTGGGACTGCGTACCGCAGCCGGCGGCGTACGCGTGGCGAACCGTCGCGCGATCGACGAGCCGCGCCTGTTCCTCATCGGCTACGGACCTTCGCAGTCCACGGTGGGCGCCAACCGCGCCGGGCGCGACGCGGCGCGCGCCATCGCCGCCGAGACGGATGCGCACCGCAGCCCTGGTGCGGGCCCATCGGTGTCGCGCACCGTCGCCTCCGCGACGGCGTGACGGGACTCAGGAGTCGATGCCGAGGTTCGCGTCGTCACCCGGCATCGCCCCGACGATCGGGATGCTGCCGGTGATCACCGGAATCGAGGTCGTCATCGTCGGCACGGAAGCCGATAGCAACGTGCCGTCCTCGCGCAGGGCGTCGCCGATGTCGCTGATCGTGGGACGACCCGACAGCTCGGGCCCCTGACCGCGCAGCGGCACCGTCAGCGTCGACTCCGCTCCGACGACGAACGTCTCGCCGCGCACCGAGAAGGAGACCGGCTCGCCGGCACCGGCATCCACGCGCAGCTGCTCCGCGGTGATCTCGATCTTCAGCGGCGTGCCCTGCCAGTGCAGGGTGAACGACAGTGACGGCCAGGCCTTGGGCAGGCGCGGATCGAAGCTCAGCTCGCCGTAGTGATCGCGCATGCCGCCGAAGCCGGCGACGAGCGCGGTCCAGACACCGCCGGCGGAGGCCACGTGCACCCCGTCGGACGCGTTGTGGTGCAGGTCGCCGAGGTCGACGAAGATCGACTGCGAGAAGTACTCCAGAGCCAGATCCTGGTACCCGACCTCTGCCGCAAGGATCGCCTGGACGACCGCCGACAGCGTCGAATCTCCCGTCGTCAGCGGGTCGTAGTACTCGAAATCGGCCAGCTTCTCCTCGTCGGTGAAGTGATTGCCCTGCAGGTACAGCGCCAGCACGACATCGGCCTGCTTGAGCACCTGGTACCGGTAGATCACCAGCGGGTGGAAGTGCAGCAGGAGCGGGCGCTGCTCCTGCGGCGTGTTCTCCAGATCCCACACCTCACGCTCGAGGAACACCTCGTCCTGAGGATGGATGCCGAGGCCCTCGCTGTACGGGATGTGCATCGCTTCCGCGGCGGCATCCCACGCGTCGGCCTCCGCCGGGTCGAACGAGAGCCGCTCCACCATCTGCGCGTAGTGCTCCGGCGCATCCTGCGCCATCTCACGCACGATACGCGCCGCGAAACGCAGGTTGAAGCGCGCCATCACGTTCGTGAACAGGTTGTCGTTGACGACCGTCGTGTACTCGTCGGGACCGGTGACGCCGTGGATGTGGAACACCTCGGGCTGGCCGTCCTCGGTGAAGCGCCAGAACCCGAGCGTGGCCCAGAGCCGCGCCGTCTCGACGGCGATGTCCACGCCCTCGCGGTACAGGAACTCGTCGTCGCCCGTGGCACGCACATACTTGGCGAGCGCGAAGCTGACGTCGGCGTTGATGTGGTACTGCGCGGTACCGGCGGCGTAGTAGGCCGACGCCTCTTCACCGCTGATCGTGCGCCACGGGAAGAGGGCCCCCGCCTCGTTGAGCTGAGCGGCCCGACGACGCGCGGCCGGCAGCATGAGGTAGCGCATCCGCAGCGCGTTGCGAGCCCAGAGCGGGGTCGTGTACATGAGGAACGGGAGCACGTAGATCTCGGTGTCCCAGAAGTAGTGACCGCTGTACCCCGAGCCCGACACGCCCTTGGCGGGAACGCCTTGGCCGTCGGCGCGGGCCGCTGCCTGCGCGAGCTGGAACAGGCACCAGCGTGTCGCCTGCTGCAGGTCGTCGTGACCGCCGATGGCGACGTCGGAACGGTCCCAGAACGCGTCCATCCAGGCCCGCTGGCGCTCGAACTGCCGAGAGACGCCCTCGGCACCCACGCGATCGAGCGCGCGGCGACCCCGATCGACGAGCTCGCGCGCGGGGACGCCGCGCGACGTGTGGTAGCTGACGAGCTTCGTGACCGTCACCGGCACGCCCGCCTTCGCCTGCACGCGATACACGTTCTTCGCGATGTCGGGTTCGATGAGCGTGCGGGACGAGTACTCGTTCTCGGTGTCGACGACGTGGTCGGCGACGACCGCCATCGTCATCCCCGACGCGTTCACCCGGTACGACAGCGCGACGCGGTCGCCGTCCTGCCAGTACTCCTCGGGGTGCAGGACGCGATCTTCGATCTTCTCCGCCTTGCGCGGGTCGAAGCCCTTCTTCGCAGCGCCCCCGGGCGCCGAGCCGCCGTAGACGTCTTGCCCGTCCTGACGGTTGACGATCTGGCAGCTCACCGTCACCGGGGCGTCGCTGTTGAGCACCGTCACGGTGACGCGCATGACCGCGAGATGACGCTCCTCGAAGGAGACCATCCGCTCGAAGTCGATCACGACGTCCTTGCCGCTCGGCGTCATCCACCGGATGTGACGCGTGAGCGTGCCCGCGCGCATGTCCAACGCGCGCTCGTACTCGCGGACGTCGGCGACGTCGAACGACAGGGGCTCATCGTCGACGTAGACGCGCATGACCTTGGCGTCCGGAGCGTTGATGATCGTCTGCCCGACCTCGGCGAAGCCGTAGGCCTGCTCCGCGTGACGGATCGGGAAGATCTCGTGGAAGCCGTTGATGAACGTGCCGTGCTCGTGCGCGTGCTGTCCCTCGGGCTGATTGCCGCGCAGGCCCAGATAGCCATTGCCGAGCGCGAACAGCGTCTCGGTGACCCCCACGTCCTCGAGGGAGAAGCGCGTCTCCACGAGGCGCCACGGGTCGATCGGAAAACGGTCGCGATCCATCCTGTCCATCCTTTCGTCGGAAGGGCCGGTCATCGGGTGACGAAAGCCGAGAGATCGTCGACGACGAGCGTCGCGCCGAGATCGAGCAGAGCCTGCGCCCCGGCGCCGCGGTCGACGCCCACGACGAGGCCGAAGCCGGCGGCCGCCGCCGACGCGACGCCGGAGTGGGCGTCTTCGACCGCCGCGCTGCGGGCGGGATCGACGCCGAGCATGCGGGCACCGGCCGCGAACATGTCGGGGGCGGGCTTGGAGCGCAGCCCCTCGCGCGCCGAGACCACCCCGTCGACGACGACCGGGAAGAAGTCGCGGATCCCTGCGATCGTCAGCACCTCTTCGGCGTTCTTCGAGCTCGACACCACACCGATCGGGGTGCCGGCGGCGTGGAGCTGCTCGATCAGCGCGAGAGAGCCCGGATACGGGGCGATGCCGTCGGTGCGCAGCACGCGGGCGAACACCTCGTTCTTGCGGTTGCCGATGCCGCAGACCGTGTCGGCGGTGATCGGATCGGAGGGGTCGCCCCACGGCACCTCGACGTCACGGGAGCGCAGGAGGCTCGCGACGCCGTCGTAGCGCTGCTTTCCGTCGAGGTAGCGGAAGTAGTCGTCCTCCGTGTACGGCGGCTCGATCCCCCACGAGCTGAACAGCTCGGTGAACATCGACTGCCACGCGTGCATGTGCACGTCGGCCGTCGGCGTCAGCACGCCGTCCAGGTCGAAGAGCACGCCGTTCAGTGCGCGCAGGTCGGGAAGCTCGGGAAGCTCGGCTGTCACGGGTTCAGCGTAGTGGCCCGGTGTGGCCCGCGCGTCACGAAGCGACGACAGCGAGGGTCTGCCGCGCGATCTCCAACTCCTCGTTGGTGGGAACGACGAGCACGGTGACGGCGGAGTCGTCGGCGGAGATGGTGCGGATGCCGCGCTCGCGCGCCTCGTTGCGCTCCGGATCGAGACGGATGCCGAGGAAGCCCAGGGTCGCCATCGCCTCCGCACGCACGAGCGGCGAGTTCTCCCCCACCCCGGCGGTGAACGAGATGACATCCACGCCGCCGAGCTGGGCGATGTAGGCGCCGATGTAGGCTCGCAGCCGGTGGATGTAGACGTCGAAGGCGAGCATCGCCGCCCCCGCGCCCTCGGCACGGCGGTCCTCGATGTCGCGCATGTCGGACACGCCGGCGAGGCCCACCATGCCGCTGCGCTTGTTGAGGAACTCGTCCAGTTCGCCCGGGCTCATCTCCTCGCGGCGCGCCAGCACGAGCAGCACCGACGGATCGAGGTCGCCGGAGCGGGTCCCCATGACGAGGCCCTCCAGCGGCGTGAGTCCCATGGAGGTGTCGACGGAGTGCCCACCGTCGATCGCCGTGATCGAGGCGCCGTTGCCCAGGTGCAGCACGAGCTGCTTGAGCTCTCGCAGAGGCCGCTCCACATACGCCGCGGCGGCCTCGCTGACGAACTTGTGACTGGTGCCGTGGAAGCCGTAGCGGCGGATGCGGTGCTTGCGCGCGATCGTCTGGTCGATCGCATAGGTGTACGCCGCCGGCGGGAGGGTCTGGTGGAAGGCCGTGTCGAACACGGCGACGTGCGGCAGGGCAGGGAACGCGGCGCGCGCGGCGCGGACGCCCTGCAGCGCCCCGGGGTTGTGCAGCGGCGCCAGTACCGACAGCTCGTCGATGTTGATCTCGACGAGATCGTCGATGAGCGTCGGGCGGAAGAACCGGGCGCCGCCCTGGACGACGCGATGGCCCACCGCCGACGGCGGGGTCTCGACGAGCGACGGGCCGTACTCCTCGAAGGCGTCGAGCATCACGCGGAAGCCGGCGGTGTGGTCCGGGATCGGAAGTTCGCGCGAGTGGTCGGCATCCCCCACCTTGTGACGAGCCGAGCCGCTCTCCTGGCCGATCCGCTCGACGAGCCCCGACGCGAGCGCCGTCTGGGACTCGACGTCGACGAGCTGATATTTGAACGACGAGGAGCCGCTGTTGATGACGAGGACGACGGTCATGCGTTGTTTCCCTGCTGCTGGTTCTGCGCCTGGATCGCGGTGATGGCGATCGTGTTGACGATGTCTTCGACCAGCGCGCCGCGCGACAGGTCGTTGATGGGCTTGTTGAGTCCCTGGAGCACCGGTCCCATGGCGATCGCTCCGGCAGAGCGCTGCACCGCCTTGTACGTGTTGTTGCCGGTGTTGAGGTCGGGGAAGACGAACACCGTCGCCCGGCCCGCGACCGCGGAGTCGGGCATCTTCGCCTTGGCGACGGCGGCGTCGGCCGCCGCGTCGTACTGGATCGGTCCTTCGACGAGCAGCTCGGGCGCGCGCTCGCGAACGAAGGCCGTGGCCTCGCGCACCTTGTCGACGTCCTCGCCCGATCCGGACTCGCCGGTGGAGTACGAGAGCATCGCGATGCGGGGCTCGATGCCGAACTGACGCGCCGTGGCGGCCGACGAGATCGCGATGTCGGAGAGCTGTGCGGCGGTGGGGTCCGGGATCACGGCGCAGTCGCCGTACACGAGCACGCGGTCGGCGAGCGCCATGAGGAACACGCTGGAGACGACTGAGACGCCCGGACGGGTCTTGATGATCTCGAACGCGGGCCGGATGGTGTGCGCCGTGGTGTGGGCGGCGCCGGAGACCATGCCGTCGGCGAGACCCAGGTGCACCATCATGGTGCCGAAGTACGACACGTCGGTGATGGTGTCGGCCGCCTTCTCGTACGTGATGCCCTTGTGCTTGCGCAGCTCCGCGTACTCCTCGGCGAAACGGTGCACGATCTGCGGGTCGAACGGGCTCAGCACCTGCGCGGCGCTCAGGTCGAGACCGAGCTCGACGGCGCGACCGCGCACCTCGGCCTCGTCGCCGAGGATCGTCAGGTCGGCGATGCCGCGGGCGAGCACGGTCGCCGCCGCCCGCAGCACGCGGTCGTCGCCGCCCTCGGGCAGCACGATGCGCTTACGGCCCGCACGGGCACGCTCCAGGAGCTGGTACTCGAACATCAGCGGCGTCACCACCGTGGAATGGGCCAATCCCAGAGCACGCGTGAACTCGTCGGTGTCGACGTGCTGCTCGAACAGGGCCAGCGCCGTGTCGTAGCGGCGCTGCGAGCCGGCGGCGAGGCGGCCGCGGGTGCTCATGACCCGGACGGCGGTGTCGTACGTGTCCAGGTCGGTCTGGATGATCGGAAGCGGCGAGTCGAGCCCCACCATGAGGTCCTGCACGGCCGGTGGCAGCGGGAACGGACCGTTGAGGATGATGCCCGCGATCGAGGGGAAGGTGCCCGACGAGTTCGCCAGCAGCAGTCCGAGCAGCACCTCGGTGCGATCGGCCGGCACGATGACGATGGCACCCTCGGTGAGGCGCGGGAGGATGTTGTTGAGCGACATACCCGCGACGACCACGTCCAGCACTTCGCGCACGAGCAGCGCCTCGTCACCACGAAGAAGCGTGCCGCCGAGGGCGAGCATGATGTCGCGGACGGCCGGGGCGACGAGGAACACGTCTTCGGGGATGGACCACACCGCGACCTCGGCCTCACGATTGCCGTCGACCGCGGGCACGCCGCGCACGACGTCGCCGATCGCCGCGTTGATCTCGTCGAGGTGCGCGGGGTCGGCGCGGTTGGTGATGACCGCGAACAGCTCGGCGCGCTGGTGCGTGATGTCGGTGAGGGCGAGTTCGGTGAGCTGCGCCAGCTGCTGCGGCGTGCGCGGAACGCTCACCCCGAGGCGGTCGCCCTGGTCTGCCCGACCGTTGAGCACGACCAGCACGGGAGCGCCGAGGTTCGCCGCGATGCGGGCGTTGTAGCCGAGCTCGCTGGTCGAGCCGACGTCCGTGAAGTCGCTGCCGACCACGACGACCGCGTCGCACTTCGCCTCGACGGCCTTGAACCGCTCGACGATGCGCGAGAGCGCGGCATCCGGGTCTCGTCGCACGTCGTCGTAGGTGACGCCCACGGCCTCCTCGTAGTCGAGGTCGACTCCGATGTGATCGAGGAGCATCTCGAGCACGTAGTCGCGTTCGTCGATCGAACGGGCGATGGCCCGGAACACGCCCACTCGGGGAGTGGAACGGGTCAGTGCGTCGAGCACTCCGAGGACGATGGTCGATTTGCCGGACAGCCCCTCGGTGGAGGTGATGTAGATGCTCTGCGCCACGGGTTCCAGCCTAGGTGGGGGGCGCTGCGGCCCGGCAGGGATCTGCCGGAGAAAACCTTCCGCCGGGACGCAAGCAGCGATCCGGACGGGTAGCGCACGCCGACGCACGCGCGGAAAGTCCCCGGGCAAAAGAAAGACTCTCCGCGAACCCGGCAGAGCCTGGTTACCCTTGCTACGTTTCCGTCCTGGGGGAGTTGGCCTGGGTGCCGCCTCGCGGAGAGCTGTATGCGAGTTTACCCGACGACGGGCTCCCCCCTCGCCAGCCGGGTTAGCATCGAGCAAGCACCGCCGCTGAGACAGGGAGACGCATGCCCGACCACCCGCTCACCGCCGAATCGTTCGCTCGCGCGGCCGAGGCCATCGAATCCTCGATCACGCGCGTCATCGACGGCAAACCGGATGCCGTGCGCGCCGCGCTCGTCTGCCTCCTCGCCGAAGGACACCTCCTCATCGAGGATGTGCCCGGGGTCGGTAAAACGATGCTGGCGCGGGCGCTCGCGGCATCCGTCGACGCGAGCGTGCGTCGCATCCAGTTCACGCCCGACCTCCTCCCGGGCGATGTGACGGGCGTGAGTGTCTACAACCCCGTCGATCGCGAGTTCGAGTTCAAGCCAGGTGCCGTCTTCGCGCAGATCGTCATCGCCGACGAGATCAACCGGGCCTCACCGAAGACGCAGTCGGCTCTTCTGGAGGCGATGGAGGAGCATCAGGTCACCGTCGACGGCACCAGCCACCCGCTCGCCGACCCGTTCCTCGTCGTCGCGACGCAGAACCCGCTCGAGATGGAGGGCACGTATGCCCTGCCCGAGGCGCAGCGCGACCGCTTCATGATGCGCATCTCCATGGGCTACCCCGATGCCGAGAGCGAAGTCCTGATGCTGCGTCAGCGCGAGCGCATCAACCCTCTCGACGCGCTCACTCCCGTGCTCGGCGCCGGCGACATCAGGGACCTCATCGCCTGGGTGCGCGGTGTGCACGTCTCCCCCGCCGTCGAAGAGTACGCCGTCGGGCTGTCGCGGGCGACACGCGAGCACCCCGACCTGCGCCTCGGGGCGAGCCCCCGTGCGACCTTGCAGCTCGTGCGCGCCGCCAAGGTGCGCGCGGCGCTGGACGGACGCGAGTTCGTCATTCCGGATGACGTGGCGGCGCTCGTCGAGCCGGTGTTCGCTCATCGACTGATCGCGTCGCGTGGCACCGCGTCGGCTCGAGGCCGCTCCAGCACGGAGACGATCGGCGCCGTGCTGCGCGCGATCGTCGGCGCGGTGCGCGTGCCGCTCGCGACCCGCTGATCGAGAGCGCCCGATGCCCCGCTGGCCCCTGCTGTCTCGCCTGCCGCTGACCCTGCGCGGCCTGGGCGCACTGGTGCTCGCCGCGGCGTGCGGCATGCTGGCCCAGCGCTTCGGCATCGCGGAGCTCGCCTACGTGGGCGCGCTGTTGGCGGCAGCCGTGGTCGTCAGCGCCGCCACCCTGTACCTGCTCCCGAGCTCCGCGCGGGTGACCCGCGCCTTCTCCCCCGACGTCGCCGCCGCCGGCAGCGAGGTGCGGGTGCGCCTCACCGTCGAGATCCGTTCCTCTCTGCCCACCAGCGAGGCGCGGTGGCGTGACGCCGTGCCCGACGGCGTGGTCGCGGCATCCACGGCCGGCGCCGCGCCGGACGGCGTGCTGCCGCCGACCGGGTCGGCGATCGCCGGCCCGTCGCAGGTCGAGGTCGACTACGCCGTGCGCGCCGAGCGCCGTGGACTTCGCCGCGTGGGGCCCTTGGCACTCGTGACGACCGATCCGTTCGGCTTCACACGGCGGCGCCGGACGGTCGGCGACACCTCGCCGCTGGTGATCGTGCCCGAGATCGTCGATCTCGACGAGCTGCACGACCTCCCCGGCGACGCCGGGGGCAGCACCCGCAGCGTGACCGATCGGATGGGCCAGGGCGCCGACAACCTCATCCCGCGCACGTACGCGCCCGGCGACTCGATGCGACGCATCCACTGGCGCGCCAGCGCCCACCGCGACGAGCTGATGGTGCGTCAGGAGGAGCAGGAGACGACCCCGGAAGCCGTGGTCGTGCTCGATCGCGGCGCGGCGCGCTGGTCGCCCGCCGCCGGGCGCGCCGCGGGCGCGGACCCCGCCTTCGAGACGGCGGTCTCCGCCTGCGTCTCGGCGACGGCGCGACTGGTCCGCGAAGGCTACCTCGTCACCGTCATCGACGCCGACGGCGCCGTACTGTGCGACCCGATCGAGGGCGGCGACACGGCGGGCGTCGAGCGTCTCGCCGTCGCCCTCGCCACGATCACCGCACGGCGCGATCTCCTCCTCGAGGCGCTCGCCCGATTGTTCACGGGAATCGCGGCCGGTCCCGTGATCGTCGTGACCGGTGGCCTGGCGGCCGCGGATGTCGTCGCGCTCGCACCCGTGCCGCACCACAGCACCATGCCGATCCTCCTCCTCGTGTCGGAGGCACAGGAGGTGCTGGCGGCCGCCGCCGACACCGGCTGGCGCGTCGGCGCGCTGACCGCGGGCGGCGACGTCGCGGCCGCCTGGAGCGACGCCCTGGCGTCGCGCGAGACCCGGAGCGTGCACCGTGCCGCCTCGTGAGCGGCGCCGCCACGGAGAGCTGCGCCTCGCACTGGCGCTGTGGCTCGGCATCCTGAGCACACTCGTTCCGCTCACCCGCGTCGTGCAGAGCGGCTCGTGGCTGTGGGGCGCGATCGCCCTGCCGTTCGCGCTGCTGGCGCTCGGCTACGGACTGCGCCGGCTGCGACTGCCGGTCATCGTCGTCACGATCATCGAGCTCGCCGCGTGGACCGGCGCGGTCACCGCCGTCTTCTTCCCGGCGAACGCCCTTCTGGGTGTGATCCCGACCGGCGGCATCGTGGAGGCGCTGCCCCGGATGATCACCACGGCATCCGCTCTCATCACGGACGGTGTCGCTCCCCTGACGCCGACGCAGCCGCTCGTGTTCCTCATCGTCGCATCGCTCGGGCTTCTGACCGTCGCCCTCGATCACGTCGTCATCACGGCGCGGATGCCGCTTCTGGCCAGCATCGCCCTGGTCGCCGTCTGGCTCATCCCCACCATCGCCGTGCCGGCCGGGGTCGACATCGTGGCGTTCGTGGTGCTCGCGGCATCCGTGCTGCTGCTCATCCGCGCCGAGACCCGCACCCGCGAGGCACCGAGCGCCGCCGCGTCCCCACGCGCCGTCACCGCGCGCGCCGGCGGCGTCGCGGCCGTCGCCACCTCGATCGGCGCCGTCGCGATCATCGCGGCGCTCGCGGTCGGACCCACGCTGCAAGCGTCGGTTCCCGCGGCGGGGTTCGGCACCTCCACGATGATCGATCCGTCGCTGGATCTCGGCAAAAACCTGCGTCGCCAGGACGGCGCGACGGTGCTCACCCTGCGCACCGACGGCACCAGCGTGCCCTACCTGCGCGTGGCGACGCTGTCGCTGTTCGATGGCACGGTGTGGCAGCCCGATCGCACGAGCACGGTCGATCTGAGCGCAGCGCCGCTCGAGCCCGTCGAGCTCTCGGCGGACATCGCCGTCGTACAGACCCGCACGACCGTCGCGATCAAGAACCTCGCGTCCGCCTACGCGCCCGTCCCGTACCCGGCCACCGAGGTCGACGGATTGGCCGGTGCGTGGCAGTTCGCCCCGTACAACCGCACCGTCGCCGGCGCGGCCGGGGCGACGCAGGGCCAGGAGTACACCGTCGTCTCCGACATCGCCCAGCCGACGCTCGAGCAGATCCGCGCGTCGTCGGCGGGAGGCGCGGGTGTGAGCATCGACGTGGACTCCCTCCCCGCCGGCAGCCCGCCGATCATCGCGCAGCTGGCCCGTCAGGTCACCGCGCAGGCCGACACCGACTACGACAAACTCATCGCGCTGCAGGACTGGTTCCGCGGTCCGGAGTTCACGTACTCGCTCGACGCGCCCGTGCAGGAGGGCTTCGACGGGCAGGGCGTCGACGCCGTGGCCGCCTTCCTCCAGGCCAAGACAGGATATTGCGTGCACTTCGCGGGCGCCTTCGCCCTCATGGCTCGCAGCCTCGGCATGCCGACCCGGATCGTCGTCGGGTTCCTTCCCGGCTCGTTCACGGGCCAGGTCATCGACGGTCAGCGCGTCATCGATGTGACGGGTCGCCAACTGCACGCGTGGCCGGAGGTCTCTTTCCGCGGCATCGGATGGGTCCCGTTCGAGCCGACGAAGGGCCTCGGCACCGAGACGCGGTTCGACAGCGCCGCCTCGACCGCGACCACGGCGCCGACGACGTCGCCCCGTCCGGAGGCGACGACCGCTCCGACGACCGCTCCGACGGCCGACGTGAACGATCCGCAGCAGGGCGCGCAGACGGATGCCGCAGGCTCGGGCCCGACGCTGATCGATCCGCGTCCGCTGCTGAGCATCCTCGGCGCCGTCGTCGTGGTCGCCGCGCTGCCGGGGGTGGCGGGGGCGCTCCGGCGGCTCATGCTGCGCCGGCGCGGAACGGTGGCCGCCGCGTGGCGCCTCGTGCAGGACACCGCGATCGACGCGGGTTTGCCGGTGCCGTCGTCGCGCTCGCCACGCGCCTTCGGCGCCTTCCTCGTCAGCGCCGGGGGCGCCCCCGCGACGCCGATGTCTCAGCTCGTGGCCGCCGTCGAGCGGGCGAACTACGCGGCGGACGCGGCCGGCGCCGGCCCGGACGCCGCAGCGATGAGCGCCGCTGTCGGCATCCGATCGGCCATGCTGGCGGCACTGCCCACAGCGCGGCGCGCGCGCGTCGTGGCGCTGCCGTGGTCGCTCATCGTGCGGCCGGGCTCCGGCCTGGCCGATCGCGACGCGCCGGCCTGAACCGGCGCGTCGCGATCAGTCATCAGTTGCGCGCGAGCGCCGGGGCCTGCTCGTCGGTGTCGTCGGCCGAGTCGTCGGCGAACGGCTCGCCGTCGCGCGGCGCGTCGTACAACTCGCGGTTCAGGATGCCCTCGCGCTTCGCGACGATCGTGGGCACCAGGGCCTGGCCTGCGACGTTGACCGCGGTGCGGCCCATGTCGAGGATCGGGTCGATCGCGAGGAGCAGACCGACACCCTCCAGGGGCAGGCCGAGGGTGGAGAGGGTCAGCGTGAGCATGACCGTCGCGCCGGTGGTGCCGGCGGTGGCCGCCGAGCCCACGACCGAGACGAGCGCGATCAGCAGGTACGACACGATGTTCAGCTCGATGCCGAAGAACTGGGCGACGAAGATCGCGGCGATCGCCGGGTAGATCGCGGCGCAACCGTCCATCTTGGTCGTCGCGCCCAGCGGCACCGCGAACGAGGCGTACTCGCGCGGCACGCCGAGGTTGCGCTCGGTCACGCGCTGGGTCAGCGGGAGTGTGCCGATCGAGGAGCGCGAGACGAACCCGAGCTGCACGGCCGGCCAGACGCCGGAGAAGTACTGCTTGATCGACAGGCCGTGGCTCTTGACGAGGATCGGGTAGACGACGAAGAGCACCAGCACGAGGCCTGCGTACACTGCCACGACGAACCAGACGAGCGTGAGCAGCTTGTCGGTGCCGTACTGCACGACCGCCGAGGCGATGAGGCCGAGCGTGCCGAGGGGCGCGATGCGGATGATCCACCAGAGCACTCGCTGCACGATCTTCAGCGACGACTGCGTGAACGCGACGAACGGCTCGGCGCGCTTGCCGACCTTGAGCGCGGCGATGCCGACGGCGACCGAGACCACGATGACCTGGAGCACGTTGAATCCGACCGTCGAGGTGATCGCACCGGAGTCGCTTGCGGAGCTCGAGACGGTCAGACCCAGGACGTTCTGCGGAATGAGGCCCTTGAGGAAGTTCCACCACGTGCCGACCGTGTAGGGGGCGCCGGTCGTGAGCTGGTCGTGGGCGACGCGGTTACCGGGCTGGATCGTGATGCCCAGGACGATGCCGATGGTCACGGCGATGAGCGCCGTGATCCCGAACCACAGCAGGGTCTGACCCGCCAGCCGCGCGGCGTTGGTCACGTTGCGCAGCTGCGTGATGCTGGCCACGACCGCGAGGAAGATGAGCGGGACGACGGCAGCCTTCAGCAGCGTCACGTAGGACGAGCCGATGGTCGACAGGGTCGCGGACAGGCCGTTGGGGTTGCCCGCGGCATCCGGACCGAGGTTCAGGGCGAGGATGCCGAGCAGGATGCCGGCGATCAGCGCGACCGTGATCTGGAAGCCGAACGAGCGGTAGAACGGCTTCTTCGGCTTGGGCGGACGCGCGGCGGGCGCGGTGGTGCTGGTGGAACTCATGAGGGGGGATATCTCCTGTTTCGGCGGATGCCGGGTGGAACTTCGCAGGGTGTCGACGTTACGTCGCGTCCGGCGCACTCGCGAGTCACGATGACGCACGATGACGCGGGTGACACGCGAGCGCGGACCGCCCGTCACTCCAACGGCGGCGATAACCGGTGCATTCCCGGCGGTCGGGATTCGGTTCCCGCTCCCCTCGAGCCGCAGCCGGTCAGCTCAGGCTGGCGATGAGTTCCTGCACCCGCCCCTTGATGTCGTCACGCACCCCGCGGACGACCTCGACGGGCTGGCCCGCCGGGTCGGTCAGCTGCCAATCCTCGTAGCGCTTTCCAGGGAAGATGGGGCATGCATCCCCGCATCCCATCGTGATGACGACGTCGGCCTGGCGCACGGCGTCCGTCGTCAGAATCTGCGGGGTGGCCGAGGACAGGTCGATGCCTTCTTCGGCCATCACGGCCACGGCTGCCGGGTTTACCGCGTTGCCCGGCTCGCTGCCGGCCGAGAACACATCGATGCGGTCGCCGGCGAGCGCACGGAGGTATCCGGCGGCCATCTGAGAGCGGCCGGCGTTGTGCACGCAGACGAAGAGGACGGCGGGCTTGGTGGAGTCGATCATGGCATTCCTCGTTCGGGTGTCAGGAGAGGGCGGGCGCGGTCGGGATGATCGAGACGGTCTGAGGCGGCGGTGCGCAGCAGGCGCCGCCACGTGAAGCGCCCGAGGCGTCGAAGAGCCCGGCACCGCCGCACACGCCAGTATCGGGCAAGACCAGCTCGACACGCCGTGCGGCCTCGTGATCGCCCGCCACGTCGGCCACGACGCTGCGCACCTGCTCGTACCCGGTGAGCGCGAGAAAGGTCGGCGCGCGGCCGTACGACTTCGCGCCGACGATGAAGAAACCCGGTTCGGGGTGGGCGAGGTCGGCGGCGCCGGTGGCGGCGACCGAGCCGCACGAGTGCACGTTCGGATCCACCTCGGCGGCGATGCGAACGGGAGCCTGCAAGGTGGAGTCGAGCTCCAGACGCAGCTCCGACAGGAACGACAGGTCGGGGCGGAACCCGGTGAGCACGACGGCCCTGTCGGCAGCGAGGTGACGACCGTCCTCCGCCACGAGGACCACGCCATCACCGGCATCCGTGACTCGTTCCACGCGGAACCCCGTCACGAGCGAGACGAGACCGGCATCCACGAACTCCTTCGCCCGGATGCCGAGGGCTCCGCGCGCGGGCAGCTCGTCTGCTTCACCCCCGCCGAACGCCTTCCGCGCGCTCGCACGACGCAGCGCCCAGGTCACCGTCGTGGACGGGTCGCGGCGCGCCATCCGTGCCAGGGCCAAGACCGCGGTGAGGGCGGAATGCCCGGAACCGACGACGACGGTGTGTCTGCCCTCGAATCCGGAGCGATCTCGGAAATCGGGGATGCGGTAGCTGAGCCGGTCGGCCGCCGCGCGCTCGCCGAGAGCCGGCAGACCGTCCGCACCCGCGGGGTTGGGGGTCTCCCACGTACCGGAGGCGTCGATGACGGCGCGTGCCGCGAGGCGGTAGTCGTCGCCTCCGGTCGGTCGGACGTGCACCGTGAAGGGCTGATCGCCGCGACCGGCATCGACGAGGCGGTCGCGTCCCGACCGCGAGACGCCGACGACGCGCGCGCCGTAACGAACACGATCGCCGAGTGCGTCGGCCAGCGGTGCGAGATAGCGACCGATCCACTGCACGCCGGTGGGGTAGCCGCTCGGCGGCGGTGTCCAGCCCGTCGCGTCAAGGACGCGAGCGCTGGCGGCATCGACGAGCTCGGACCAGTCGGAGAACAGCCGCACATGGCCCCACTCCGCCACGGCGGCGGCGGGCGTCGCACCGGCCTCCAGCACGACGACCGGCATCCCGCGTTCGATGAGATGGGCGGCGGCGGCGAGGCCCTGGGGTCCGGCGCCGATCACGACGACGGGCAGTGCGTCATCCACCGGACTCCTCCTTCGTATCGACATCTGTCGATGGGTAAAGATTCCGGCATGCATCGACAGATGTCAATACGAGGTGCACAATCGAAAGATGCCGACGCTGCTGCCCCTCCTGACGAACACCGCCGACGGGTGCAGCTCGACCGCGCCCGTGAACGCACTGACGGCGGATGAGGTAGAAATGCTCGCCCGCACCTTCAAGGCGCTCGGCGACCCCACGCGGGTGCGCCTGCTATCGCTGATCGCCGCATCGCCGGGCGGTGAAGCCTGCATCTGCGATCTCACCGCACCGGTCGGCCTCTCCCAGCCGACCGTGTCCCACCACATGAAGCTTCTCGTGGATGCCGGGCTCGCCACGCGTGAGCAGCGCGGGCGCTGGGCGTACTTCCGGGTCGTCACCGATGCCCTCGACCAGGCCGCGAACGCTCTCCGCCCGTGAAGGCGGTCTCGATCCGCGCGATGCGGCCCGAAGATTGGCCGGAGGTGGAGGGGATCTATCACGAAGGCCTCGCCACGGGAAACGCCAGCTTCGAGGCTGAGCCGCCCACCTGGGAGGCCTTCGACACCGGCCAGCTCGGCGTCAGCCGGTTGGTCGCCGTCGACGCCGACGGCGGCGTCACGGGATGGGTCGCGGCATCCGCCGTCTCGACCCGCGCGGTGTACCGCGGCGTCGTCGCGGGTCAGTGGCGCGACACCGATCCTGGTCGAACGTCGCCGCCCCGACGGAGCGCCGTCACGCGAGAACCCCGCCCAGGCTTTCGCGTGGACGGGGTTCTCGGCTGAGCGGAAGTGACAGGATTTGAACCTGCGAGGCGAGTTACCCCGCCTACATGGATTCCAGCCATGCTCCTTAGGCCGCTCGG